>NZ_JANEWH010000020.1:0-48215 GCF_028069715.1 Kluyvera sp. Awk 3
CATTAAAGCAATCAGCCATTTTTTCATTGGGTATCCTTTTTATACTTTTAATAAAAAACAAAAAACCCGCGCCCCTTCTCAATCATCAAAATAGCATGCTTGAGAAATGACGCAGGTTTTGCCTGTTGCAAACAGTAACAATCCAGTTTTGCCGGACAATAGCACCATCAATTTTAAATGGCAGTAATTATTTTATCTCGGGCTTATATTTGTGATCGCCTTCAAGTCTTTTTTTGGGATGATTTAGTCAGGTGATTTTTTCTCTGCTTAACCAAAGAATGGCTTATGCGTGAAATTAAAACAGGGAGGATGTCATCTTCATCTGGAATGATATTATGATACTGGTCACAGAAAAGGAATAGCCCCTCTGGACCTTGAGCGGCTTAGACGGTATTTTCACAGCCATCTCAGGATTGTTACTGAAATAAGGCAAAACCTAAGACACTTGTTGCTCTGCATGGGCGGCGGGTGTCTTAGGTTTTTTTTTGCTTGTCATAAGCACCTGTTCCCCTTATCCGAGGAGTTACGATGAATTTACTGAAAGTTATTGCCCCGTTGTTCGCTATATGCGCTTTTTCGGTTCAGGCCGGAGCGGCACCGCTGAAAATATTGGTCGTCAACGATGATGGCTGTGAATCGCCGGGTAGTATATCGCTTCAGGATAAACTTAAGGCAAAAGGCTATGATGTCTGGATGGTTGCTCCGGCCACGAATCAAAGCGGTATTGGCTCGGCCATTACCTTCAAAACGGGGAAAATTTTTGATGTGAAAAAGGTCGCCGAGCAGCGCTATTGCTTCCCGGGCACGCCAGCGGACTCGGTCGACTTTGGACTCCATGGCCTGCTGAAAGAGGCCGCGCCTGATTTAGTGATTTCCGGCGTCAACGACGGCCCGAATACCGGGATGGCACAGGTGAATTCCGGAACCGTCAGCGCCGCCGCTCGCGCAGTTCGCTACGGCGTCCCGGCCATTGCCGCCAGTATTGGCTATCGGTTTACCGACGAAGAGATGAAAAATAAATGGCCAAGTACGCATAAATACTGGCCCGACTCCGTCGATTATGTCGTTGGCGTTGTGGATAAACTGAATAGTCAGCGTGTGAAAGGGCAGCCGTTATTACCTGCGGGTACCGGGTTAAGTATTAACTATCCGGCGCTGGCGTCGGCGGATATTAAAGGCGTGCGCTATGTCGATAATCAGCGTTTTCCGGTCGCCCAAATTGGCTACGATATTCTGCCCGACGGTACGGCGAAACAGACGATGAATCCACAGTCGTTAAAACCGGTACTCGACGACAGTGATTCTGGTTGGCTGAATAAAGGCTATATCACCTACACCATTTTCGATGGTTCATGGAATGCGCCGCAGTATGAAGCCCAATATAAGGCATTGCTGAATCCCTGAAACGTGGCGGGTGGCGATGGTCATTAAAAGCTCATTGCCAGCCCTACGCCATAGCCGCTGGTGCCGTTGCCGAACATATAGCGCGCCACCAGCCGCGTTCGGGTAATAAAGACCGGGTACTTGCTGCTGTCCATTTCAATGCCCAGTCCCACCGAGCTCAGGCTATCGAATCCGAGCTTGCCGCGCTGCTCGCCGAGGTATTCGGTGTGCGCGCCCTCCAGCACATAGCGCACCGGGCTTTTCAGCAGCGTCCAGTCGAACAATGGCGCACGACGGCGCAGATACAGCCCGAGGTTTTGTGCCGTGGCGCTTCCTTCAACGGCACGAGAGGTGCTGCCGAAGGTTTGCAGATTCATTCCCGTGTAGCGTAACTCCACATCGATATCCTGTGCCGGGGAGAGAAGCTCATAGTCGAGCATCAACGAACCGCCCAGCCCGTAGGCATTGAGTCGGCCGCCGTCGAGGAAATCGTAATCGGCGTTTTTATGCCGCTCCAGCGCCCAGGCGCCCACGCGCAGATCGCTGGCCATGGTGCCGAGCATGACGTTGGCGATGGGACGCAGCACCAGATTGCCGCCCCAGCGGTCGCGGTGCAGGTTGAAATCCCAGCCGATACCGCCGGTGGTGGTCAGGCTGTTCCATTTGGTAGGAATACGTCGACTCTGGTCGCCGTCGCTGATCACAAACTGCGGATCATAACGGCTGTAGCCCAATGCGCCTTCCAGATACAACGGAAAGGACTCCCCCATGGTGGCGCCGCCGCCAAACTGGGTAATGGAGAGCTCGGTTTTATCATCGGAACCGGAGCCAATATTGAGATCGCTGGCGGTGATATCCGGCACGATCATAAAGCTCATTAAGGTCAGCACCGCGTCGGCGCGCTGCTTGATCCGCTGGCCCTCCGCCGCTACGGCATCCGGGCTGAATGCCAGCGACGCGAGCAGGAGTAGGGTGATGCCGGGATATGCTGCAATCATGGTGCGAGCAGCCTCAACCAGAGAAGATAGATTAACTATAGAGCAGGATTTCTTGCTCAGCGCAGCGGTGGAGCAGACAAAACCTTACACTCACCCCCTTGCGGATCATTGAGTATTGTTTATGATTCGTCGGTCCTGATTGATTGGGTGAATAATGCATAATCGTCCGCTGGTAGCAAAATGGCTGTTGATGATGACCTGTCTGGCGATGGCTATCTGCCTGGTCCAACGGGCTGTCTATCTGCACCATTTTCTTGCGCAGGCCAGCAACCCGGTTCAGGTCTTCTCCAGCCCGGCAACTCCGGAAGCGGAACTTGGCCCGTCACCGTGTCAGCTGAGCGCCAGCTCGCTACTGTGCGCCCAGCCGATGTTCTTTGACGGCGCGCTCCCTGCCGTTATCCTCTTCCTGGCCCTGATGCCGCTGTTTGTCGAAGTGCGCGCGTTTGTCTTTCGCGACGTGCCACGGCGACCGCCAACCTTACGAATACACCTCAAAAACTGCGTTTTCCGTGAATAAAACATCGCCGTCTTAGCGATTTCATTTTTCATTTACGGAGAAAACACATGTTGAATATCTTCAGGGGATTCCTCCTCCTGTTGCTCAGCTGCACGGGCATTGCCCACGCAGCGGATAGCGGGTGGTTAACCTCCCCGCAAAACGATCACGCCCGCATTCGTTTCCAGGCCGAAAGAGGCGAGGGCCGAGTGTACGGTCTGCTGACCGTTGAACTTCAGCCCGGCTGGAAAACCTACTGGCGCTCGCCGGGGGAAGGGGGCGTTGCGCCCGAGATAGTCTGGCAGAACGGCGAGAAGGCGCAGTGGTACTGGCCGGTGCCGTCGCGCTTTGACATTTCCGGGCTCACCACGCAAGGCTACCATCGGCGGGTGGCGATTCCGATGATCATCACCGGGAACCTCGGGGATACGCTGGCTGGAACGCTCACGCTGTCCACCTGTAGCAACGTCTGCTTGTTAACAGACTACCCGCTGCAACTTAATCTTAATCATCCCACCGACGAAACCTTCCAGGACGACTTCGAACAGGCGATGCGGACGGTTCCGGCCAGCAGCGGCGTTTCCGCCGATCTCAGCGCGCATCTGGCAGGGAAGCAGTTGGTGATTAGCGGAACAACGCCGGACGAATGGCGCTCGCCGGAAATCTATTTCGACCCGCTGGACGGGGGCATTCTGCCCGGAGAGCCTCAGGTGCAAACGCGCGGCAAGGCGTTGACCGTGACCGTACCGGTCACCGACGAATGGGGTGAAGTTCCCGCGACGCTGGCAGGGAAAACGCTCTCTTTTGTGCTCACCAATCATGACCGGGCACAGCAAACGACCCTCACGGTCGGCCCTGATAGCGCTGCATTGCACGATGACACGGCGACCGGCCTGAGCCAGATGCTGCTGTTTGCGCTGCTCGGTGGTCTGATCCTCAATCTGATGCCCTGCGTGCTGCCGGTGCTGGGGATGAAGCTCAGCGCGGTGCTGCATGCCGGTACGGACAGGCGTAAGATCCGGCTACGCTTTCTGGCGACCAGCGCGGGGATCCTGTTCTCCTTTGCGCTGCTGGCGGCGATGGTCTCCGCGCTGAAGCTGACGGGGGCGGCACTCGGCTGGGGCATTCAGTTCCAGAACCCGTGGTTTATCGGCCTGATGGTGGCCGTCACCTTTGTGTTTGCGCTCAATCTGTTCGGCGTGTTCAACGTGCTGCTGCCATCGACGATGACGGACAGAATGGCGACGGCAGGGGGCATCGGTACGCTGGGCAGCTTCTTTGAAGGGGTCTTTGCCACGCTGCTGGCGACGCCGTGTTCGGCACCGTTTCTCGGTACCGCTGTCGCCTTTGCGCTGGGCGCACCGCTGACGACGCTGTGGCTTATTTTTATCGCGCTCGGTATCGGCATGGCCCTCCCGTGGCTGCTGGTGGCAATGGTGCCGAAAATCGCCTTGCTGCTGCCGCGCCCAGGACGCTGGATGAACGGGGTGAAAACGCTGCTCGCATTGATGATGCTGGCCTCCAGCCTTTGGCTGGCGACGCTGCTTGCCCAGCATATCGGCGACAGAATCAGCGGGGTTATGGTGCTGACGCTCACGCTGCTGGCGCTGTTCGCTTTTATCTTCGTAACCAAACGTCGGGGAGCGAGTTTCTTTATGGTTCTGGTTTTGCTGGTGGCCTTAAGCGGTTACCAGCTGCATGGGATCCTCCAGGCTTCGCCTGCGCCCAGGGCTGAAACGGCGATCCGCTGGCAACCCTTGAGTGAAGCGGCAATTGCACAGGCCGTCGCGGACGGGAAGCGGGTCTTTGTCGATATCTCGGCAGACTGGTGCGTGACCTGCAAAGTGAATGAAATACGGGTATTGAATCAGCCGGAGATTATCGCCGCGCTGAATGTGCCTGATGTGGTAGCCCTACGCGGTGACTGGAGCCAACCCTCAGATGCCATCGCTGCTTTCCTGCAAAAACGTAACCGCTTTGCCATCCCTTTCAATGAAGTCTACGGGCCGGGGCAAGCCGTCGGCGAGATCCTCCCGCCGCTGCTGGACAAAAAGACCCTGTTGACCGCTCTGAACCCTGTTAAAGGTGAATAATCCATGAAAAAAACGCTGATTTTTGGCTTGCTGATCCTTGCTTCACTGCGTGCCTTCGCCGCGCCGCCGCTGACGCCCGCACAGGAAGCGCGCGTCCAGGAGCTGGTGCAGGAGACCCTGATTAACCATCCGGAAATCCTCGCTGCGGCGGCGGAAAAGCTCGACCAGCAGAGCGCGCAGGCCGATCGCGAGCAGTTGCAGAGGGTATTGAAGCAACATGAAGACTTTCTCTTCAATGACCCGAACTCTCCGCGCATGGGGGCGGCGCATCCCCGGTTGACGCTGGTCGTGTTTACCGACTACAACTGCCCGTACTGCAAGAAATTTGACCCGTATCTGGCAAAAATCGTGGCGAAATACCCCGACGTGGCGGTGGTGTTTAAGTTTCTGCCTTACCGCGCAGAAAGTTCGGTCACCTCGGCACGCGATGCGCTGACCGTGTGGCGTACGCATCCTGAGCAGTTCCTCCGTTTCAACGATATCCTGATGGCGAGAAAGGGCTATCACGATGATGCCAGTATTGCTGAAGCGAAAAAGAAAGCCGCAGTGGTGGTGGATAAGCCCGATGAACAAAGCCTGGAAACGCTGAAGAAAAGCCTGGCGGTCGCGCAGCAGCTTGGGATTCAGGGCACGCCCGCCACGCTGATTGGCGGCGAACTGCTGTCGGGCTGGATCCCGTATGAACAATTTGACGCAATGGTCAGCGAAGCGCTGAAAAAACAGTAAATTGACTCGCGGGGGGACTCCCCCGCGTTAAGGAGAGACGAGTATGAAACCGATCGCGCTGATGGCGTTATCCTTAATCCCGACGCTGGCCTTTGCCAGCGCGCCGCTGCCCGACATTGTAAAACGCTTTAGCGAGCAGCAGAACATCACGATAGTCAAAGAGATAGACGCCCCCGGCGGCATGAAAAGCTGGGTCGGTCAGTATCAGGATATGGGCGTGACGCTGTTTCTGACGCCGGATGGCAAGCACGTGGTGTCCGGTTATCTTTATGACGATAAAGGTAAAAACCTGAGTGAAGACTATTTCAAAAGCGAAATTTATATCCCGATGGGCCGGGAGATGTGGCAAAAGCTCAACAGCGCCCACGCGCTGAAAGAGGGGGCCGATACGGCGGAACGCAAGGTGGTGGTCTTCGCCGATCCGTTCTGTCCGTATTGCAAAACGTTCTGGTCGGCGGCCCAGCCCTGGGTGGCGGCGGGTAAAGTGCAGCTTAATACGCTGTTGGTGGCGTTCCTCAACCCACAAAGCGGGCGTAACGCCACGGCCATTCTGAACGCCGATGACCCGGTGGCGGCCTGGCGGGAGTATGAGCTCTCTGGCGGCAAAAAACTGCCGCCGTTTACGGGCACCACGCCGCGTGAAACCTTCAATTTGCTCCAGCAGCACCAGAAGCTGATGGACGATCTGGGGGCGAGCGCGACACCGGCCATTTATTATATGAATGATAAAAATGAGCTGCAGCAGGTGGTCGGCATGCCGGATGAAAAGCAACTGATTGACATGTTCGGCCCACGCCCCTAAGTCATAGCAACGTGCGCGCTGGGGCGGGGGTGACCCCTCCGGCGCCCGTTTAGCCCCAGACGTGGATAAAATTCAGTAACACGGTCACGATGACCCAGGCTAACAAAAAATAGCGCCGCTTGTCGTTGCGAGATTCCAGCGCGGAGAAATAGTTGGCGCTGTAAAAGGTGGAGACAATAATCGCCAGCGTGACGACGATATGCCATACCGATTCCCGGATGCCAACACAGGCGCTGACGGCGCTAAAACAGAGCACGATAGCAATGCCGTTAAGCGCGTTGCACATCAGCCAACCCCACAGGCTGGCGGGCCGGACAAACATTTGTTCGAGTCGTAATACCAATGAACTATTCACCCTGTAAATATAAAGTGCGCATAAAATGCAGCTTATGCGTAGGCGTGTAGTTGACCAAAATCAACGTTGTGGGCTGATGTCGACAATTATGTCCTGAATGTTGAGCGGTGTTGGCGTACAGACGGCCAGACTGAGCGCATTTTGCTGGCAATGAGCAATAAAATGCGTCGCAGGCTGCGTGCTGTCGATGTCGGCCATCTGCCACACGCCGCCGCCGCGCTGCTTCACGATAGCCTCTTTTTGCGTCCAGATGCGCCAGAAGGCGGCAAGCTGGTGTTCCGGGCGTTCGGCGGCAATTTCCGCCTGTTCGCCGTCGCTATAAAACGCGCTGACCAGCGATGGCCAGCGCGGGCGCGGGCGGATAACCTCGATATCGCAGCCCACTTCCCCTTCATCGCTGAGTAGCAGGGCGATGTTGTCGCCGCTGTGGCTCAGGTTGAACCACAGCGCCTGCTCCCCCCCAAACGCCGGTTTCCCCTGTTCGCCATAGATAATCTCCGGCAGCGGCGAGCAGACGTGGCAAAGTAGCGCCCGACCCGCCAGCCAGGCGGCGCGTCTTGCGCCCGGCGGTGCCGCCGCCATAATTTCTGCGGCGAGCGGAATGGCGCTTAAGGCCGGAATGTTCCCCAGATAAAGCCGGTACATTTCAGGGCCAGCGTTGAATAATCATCGAGGTGTTGATGCCGCCGAAGGCAAAGTTATTACTCTGCAGGAACTCGCAATCCACCCGGCGGGCCTTCTCCATGATGTAGTCCAGCGTGCCGCAGTTTTCATCCGGATGCCGCAGGTTGAGCGTTGGCGCAAACCAGCCTTCGCGCATCATCTGCAGACTCATCCAGGCCTCCAGCGCGCCACAGGCGCCGAGGGTATGACCAAAATAGCCTTTCAACGAGGAAAAGGGGACGTGGTCACCGAATAGGGCCGCTGTTGCCTGGCTTTCGGCAAGATCGCCGCGATCCGTTGCGGTGCCGTGGGCCGAAATATAGCCGATATCCTGCGGACTTAAGCCTGCCACTTTCAGCGACTGCGCCATACAGATTTGCATGGTTTCGCGCTGGGGTTGGGTGATATGGGCGGCATCGCAGTTGGTGGCAAAGCCGACGATCTCGCCGAAGATGGTCGCGCCGCGCGCTTTTGCGTGCTCCAGTTCTTCAAGAATGAGCGTTCCGGCACCTTCACCCACCACCAGACCGTCGCGTTTCTCGTCGAACGGGGAGGGCGTTGTTTTCGGTTGGTCATTGCGCTGGCTGGTGGCGAACAACGTATCAAAGACCGCCGCTTCTGAGGGGCACAGTTCCTCTGCGCCGCCCGCGACCATCACGGTCTGGTAACCGTGGCGGATGGCTTCCCACGCGTAGCCAATCGCCTGGCTGCCCGAGGTACAGGCGCTGGAGGTGGGGATAACCCGCCCGCGCAGGCCAAAGAACAGGCCGGTATTCACGGCGGTGGTGTGCGGCATCATCTGCACGTAGGTGGTGGCGGTAATGTTATTGGTGTGCTTCTCGGTCAGCATGGTGGCGAATTCGCTCATCGGGCCGGTGCTGCCGGTTGAGGAACCATAGGCAATCCCGGTTTCACCATTAGTCAGCACCTTATCGTCGAGCAAACCCGCCTGCTCCAGCGCCAGCTCGGTGGCCCGCGTCGACAGCAGCGACACGCGGCCCATCGCGCGGATGCGTTTACGGGTGTAATGGTCCGGCAGCCTGAAGTCTTCTATCGGCGCGCCCAGCAGCGTTTGCAGCCCGTCGAATTCCTGCCATTCCGGCATATACCGTACGGCGTTTTCGTAGGCCAGCAGCCGGGTGGAAACGTCCTGCCAGTTATCGCCAAAGGCGGTGACGCCGCCCATCCCGGTAATCACCACACGGCGCGTCATAGCATCCCTCCATTAATGGAAATAACCTGGCGAGTCACGTAACCGGCAATATCGGACATCAGATAAGCGGCCAGTCCGGCCACTTCGTCCGCCTGGCCCATGCGTTTCATCGGGATAGCGGCCATGGCCTCTTTCAGTGCCGTCTCTTCCATCTGCAGCATGCCGGTATCGATAAGGCCCGGCGCAATGCAGTTGACGGTGATTTTGCGTTTTGCCAGCTCTATCGCCAGCGCTTTGGTGGCGCCAATAATGCCCGCTTTGGCGGCGCTGTAGTTCACCTGGCCCCGGTTGCCCATCACGCCAGAGACGGAAGAGAGCGTGATAATGCGTCCTCCCTGGCGCGCGCTAATCATCGGCATAATACAGGGCTGAATGACGTTGTAGAAACTGTCGAGATTGGTGTGGATCACCGCATCCCAGTCGTCATCGCCGAGCGCCGGGAAGGCGGCGTCGCGCGTTATGCCAGCATTGCTCACCACGCCGTACCATGCGCCATGCGCCGCAATATCCTGCTCCAGCACCGTGCGGCACTGCGCACGATTTGCGACGTCAAATTGCAGCAGACGACCCGCGCCGCCAAGGACATGAATCGCTTCCAATGTCTCCTGCGCGCCGGCCTCGTCATGATGATAATGAACGCCGACCACAAAACCTTCCGTCGCCAGCTTTTGGGCGATGGCGCGCCCGATCCCCTTGCTGGCACCGGTCACTAAAACTGAACGACTCATGCGCACGCTCCTTGTTGAAAGAGAGAATGAAGTTCTTCCGCCGTCGGCTGGAAGGTATTCACACGACCCGATGCCAGCGGCTCCGCGCCGACATGAATTGTGCATTCAAAGCTGCCGAAACGTTCGTCCTGCATCAGGCGGCTGATGGCGACAGAAAGCGTTTTTCCGCCCGGCAACGCGCCCGCGGTGCAAACCAGCTCACGGGCGCCGAGCACCATCCCCAGCGCCATCGCCTCCAGCCCTTTCTGCTGACGATGCCAGCCGGACCACACGCCGACAGTCTGCGCCATCAGCTCCAGCGCGAACCAGCCGGGGAGGTTTCCTTGCGGATCGAGATACGGCCCCAGCACGCCGTTGGACGTTACGGCGACGCAGCACATGGCGGTTTCCTCGGTCACGCTCACCACCTCTTCCAGCAGCAGCATCGGGGCGTCGTGCGGCAGATAGTCGCCGGGTGATAAATAGCGGCTCATGAAACCCTCCCGAGCAGGATGCTGGCGTTGTTGCCGCCAAACGCGAACGAATTTGACAGGATAACCGGGCGCTTCAGCGTCTGCGGCTGCGTAATAATCCCGCAGGGTGCCAGTGCCGGGTCGCGCGGCGACAGGCTAAAGTCCTGGGCAGGAAGCGGTAGATTTCGTTGTAATATTAACATGCTGAGCGCCGCCTCGGTGATGCCTGCCGCGCCCAACGTGTGGCCGGTCAGGTGCTTGGTGGAACTACAGGGTACCGCTTCGCCAAACAGCGCGTTCACCACGCGAGATTCGATCCGATCGTTCAGCGGCGTTGCGGTGCCGTGCAGATTAATGTAGCCGATATCGGCAGCGGCCATCTCCGCGTCGTTGAGCGCTTGCTGAATCGCGCGAATCGCGCCTTCTCCCTGGGGATGTGGCGCGGAAATATGGTAAGCATCGCTCGACTCGCCGACGCCCAGCAGCGCGATAGGCTGCGGCTCACGCGTCAGCAGCATCAACGCCGCGCCTTCACCGATGGTGATGCCGCAACGATCCTGAGCAAACGGCTGGCACCGCGTGGTGGAGAGCGATTCCAGGCTGTGGAAACCATTAATCGGCATCCGGCTCAGAGTGTCCGCGCCGCCGACGATCGCCACGTCCGCCAGTCCGGCCTCAATCAGGCGACGACCGCTGATGATCGCGCGAGCGCTGGAGGAGCAGGCGGTTGAAAGGGTAAACGCCGGGCCGTCTAGCGCCAACCAGTGGCTGAGAAAGCGCGACGGGTCGCCCAGTTCCTGCTGCGGATAGCGCCACGCGGTGCTGGCTTCGCCGTTCAGGGTCAGGTTGACGTGTGCGTCGCCCTCATCCAGTCCGGAGGTACTGGTCCCGAGCACCACGGCAACCCGCTCATGGCCATACCGCATGATGGCGGCATCCACCTGCGGCTGAATCTGCGCCAGCGCGGCCAGCAGCAGCTGGTTGTTGCGCGAGCGGTGGTCGCGAAAGGTATCAGCAATGACGGGCAGCTCGCCGTCGACGCCGCCCAGCACTGCCTCGGGATGTCCCTGAAGCCAGCCGGTTCTTGGGCGCATGCCGGGGGCCACGCCGCGCGTCAGGTTCGCGGCGATCTCATCGAGCGTGTTGCCCAGCGCATTGATCATGCCGACTGCCGAAATATAGATCATCTCAGTCACCCAGATATTGAATGGTGATGTGGTATTTAAAAACGTGCTGCGCAATGCTGATTGGCTCACGTTTGCCGTGGCGGTTGAGGTAGGTGATTTCGGTCACCAGCTTACCACGCGCGTTGCGCAGCTCGCGCTTATCGCCGCTGTCGGTCAACGTCCAGCCGGCGGGCAACTGCGGCTGCCAGGCGCTGATGGGCCAGTGGCTGAGCATCACGTCGGCCAGTACCTGGCTGGCGGGCGGCAGCTGTGGCGCAACGATCGACTGTTCGGTGTGCAGCCCGTGTTCGTCGTAGGTGGCGAGAAACAGACGAATACCGACCGACGACAGGCCCGCGAGGGTGAGTTTTTCATCATCGGCGTTCAGCATGACCAGCAGCGACTGGGTCTGACCGTTGAAGCTGCCGGTCAGCAGCTGCTGAGAACGGAGCGCCGGAGAGATGCCCGGCGCCGGTAGGGGCACGCGGGTTCCCGGCTCCAGCCACGCCTGCGGGCGAGCGGATGGCGCCGGTGGCGTGTGGCTGCAGGCGGTCAGCAGCAGAGTGCCTATCAGAAAAAGGGCGCTGATTGCCGGATGGCGACACGCGTCGCGGTACGCTGTAGGCCGGATAAGGCGACGCCGCCATCCGGCAAAAAAGGTCGCTGTCATCATCGTTATTTCTTCTCTCTTTTCGTCGGCATCGCCAGCGGCGATAGCAGAAAGGCGGTGAAAATGCCGCTCACCAGTACGATACCGAAACTGCTGATGGCCTGCGTGGCGCTAAAGACCAGCATGCCAAGCGTCAGCAGGGTGGTCAGCATCGCCAGCGTAATCGCCAGCAGCGACGTCAGCGGCGTACCGCGCGGATTGCTGAAAAATAGGGTGTAGTTAATACCGATCCCCAACACCAGCACCAGCGCCAGCAGCGAGAACAGGTTCAGCGGATGTCCACTGAACGCCAGCACCGCCAGCCCACAGCCTAATGACAGCAGTGAGGGGACCAGGCTGATGACCCCTTTCCGCCAGCCGAGGCGGGCGATTGCGCCACAGGCAATCACCGCCAGCGCCACGCCCAGCAGGCCGGTCAGAATATGGCGATAGAGCGCGAACAGCGCATCGAAAGTGTGTTTACGATCCACCCACGCCACGCCGGGCTGTTTTTTACTCAGCGCATCCAGCGCCGCGCTTTCTTTGACCCCTTCAGCGGGTACCAGCACGCCGCTTTCACCGTTGGGCAGCGTCAGCCACAGCAGACGCCAGCCTTCACTGGCCGGGCTGCTCAGCCAGCTATCGACCGTCACCGGCATAGGTTTGAGGTCCGGATTCACCATGGAGATCCCGGCACGGCCTAGCGCCTGAGCTATGGCGGGCGCGGCGGTTTGCAACGCCTTGAGATCCTGCTGCTGCCGGGCGAGGGAATTCAGCGGAATCGTGCGATAGCCGCTGATCCAGCCGCGTTGTTTCGCTTGCTCCAGCGCGGGAATAAACCCTTCCAGCCGCTCCAGCGTTTGCTGTGCAGAGCTGCCGTAAACCACAAACCATTTTTGATCGACGGGCTGCCCGGTTAGCGCGGTAATCGCCTTTTCCTGCGCCAGAATGTGCTGCGGTAGCGCCTGAAGCTGCGAGATATCGTCATCGACGCGCAACGCGGCGAGGCCCGCCAGAGAGAAAAGCGCCAGCGCCACCGGCAGGCCGACGGACAGTTTTCGGTTGCGTCGCCATGCGGCCAACCAGCGCAGCATCAGCCCCCGCGCCGGAACCGGGCGCACCGGCAGACCACGACACAGCCACGGATGCCAGAAAATCACCGTCAGACAGGAGGCGGAGAGGCCGACGGCGGCAAATACCGACATCTGCCGAATAGCGGGGAAGGGGGCGAGCATCATGATCAGATACGCCGCCACGGTGGTCAGCAGCGCCAGCAGCAGCGCGTTACGCACTTTGGCGAGGCTTTGCCACGGCGAGGCTTCCGCGCCATGCACCATGCGCTCGGTCAGATAGTAGAGCGTGTAGTCGGCGGAAATACCGATAATGCTCATGCTCATCACCAGCGTCATCAGGTGCAGCTCGCCGAACGCCAACAGCGTGACGACGGTGCCCGCCAGCGCGCCGATGGCGATGGAGGTCAGACACAGCAGCAGCGGGCGCAGCGAGCGGAAAGTGAGAAGGATCAACAGCACTACGCCGAGTATCGTTGCTGTGCCGAGCGTTGAGATATCCTGCTTCGCCTGCTGGCTGGCGTAGTCGCTGTAAAACACCGTCCCGCGCGACAGCAGCTGTGCCTGCGGATGGCGGGCCTTCAGCTCGCTTTCCAGTGTGCTCAGCGTGGTTACCAGCCGGTGCGTTTGCTGCATGTCGAACGACGAGCCGGACAGCTCGCCGTGCAGCAGATACCAGTAGCGTCCGTCGCCATCCTGCGTCACCAGCCAGCCGTCCATCAGCCTTAGCCGCTGGCCATTTTTCGCCATCGCCAGCTGCGCGCCGCGCATCAGCATCAGCGGGTCGTTTTGCAGCTCTTTGCCGCTCACGCCGGAGAAGGCCGAATAGAGCTGGGAGAGGATCCACTGCACCTGCGCTGCGCCGCCGTTTTGCAACCGCGCGCGGGTCTCCGGGTCAATCAAGCCGTTACGGTGCTGCCAGAAAAAAACGCCCCAGGCTTGCTGGCTGTCGGCATCCATCGGGCCTTTGACTTCCGCCAGCGCCTGCGATTTTTCCAATAGCGCCAGCCAGTCGCGGGCGACCTGCGGGTCGGCCTGTTTGCCGGGGCTGACCAGCCAAACCAGCTGACGGTCGAGGCGCTGCATAAACCCGTCGTTAAGGCTCGGCGGAATCGCGCCCATTGCCTGTTTCGGCAGCATGGCCAGCACGCTGCTGTTCAGCCGCGCTTTCGGCAGCAGCGTCAGCAGCGCCGCCAGCATCAGCAGACAGCAGAAAGCCCACAGCAGCGCCGGGCGTTTACTGGGCGGCAAAGCGTTGGCGTTCGTCATCGGTCAGTTGGGCGGGCGTCAGCTGGTGTTGAGAGAGGACAATATCGGTGCGATCGCCCTGTTTATCGTTGAGCACAATGCGCTGCAGATAGTCTTTACCGGCCAAATCAATGGTGGCGAAGATTTTATCCAGCGGCGTCGTGGTTGGCGTCAGGCTTAGCGTCCAGCGGCCTGCGCCCTGGTCTTTAAAATCGACGCGGAAGTTTTGCTCAAGCACGGCGCGATCGGCCTGAAACAGTGCGCGCAGCAGGTGGTTAAACTGGAACATTTGCGGGTTGTTTTCCGCGGTGATGGTCTGCGGCGGCTGGCCGTTAATGGCCTGCACCATGCGTTTGTCATCGAGCAGGAGCTGCATCGGGAACGGGCTGGTTTGATCCCACAGCAGCCCCCGATCGCGGGCAATCAGCATCGTCCCCTGAGAACGCAGCGGCTGCGGCAGATCCTTGATGGTCCGGGTCTGGTCGAAGTGTGCGCGAATCACCGGCTGTTCGGTAAAGCGTTGTTGCAGCGCGTCGAGCGTCAGTGCGCTGACAAACGGGCTTATCAATAGCGCCAGCAGCGGCAGCCATCTCATGGCGTGACCCCCATACGTTCAAACAGAATATCCGGGCTGACGAAGCACATCTCGCCGCTGGCGTCGTCCACCGCCACCTGGATGGTGTAGCCGCTGGTGGCGCGCTGGCCGCTTTCGGCATCGAAAATGTCGTAGTTGATGCGCAGGCGGTTTTCAAACTCGCCAATGCGCGCGCGGACGCGAATGCGCTGCTCGAAGGTCAGCGGGTGACGGTACTTCACGCGGGTATCGACCACCGGCCACAGGTAGCCGGAGGCTTTCATCTGCCGATAGCCGTAGTTGAACTGGTTTAGCAGCGCTTCGCGGGCGATTTCGAAATAGCGGAAGTAGTTGCCGTGCCAGACGACGCCCATCATGTCGACGTCGTGAAAAGGAATGGTCAGCTCAACTTCAGCCGTAAAACGGGGATCGTTTAGCACCCTTTACTCCTTGTGTTGCGGATCCGGCAACTGCCAGAAATCAAAAAAGTTAAACCAGTCGAGCGGTGACTGCAGCGCATAGTGCTCGAGGCGTTCGGCATAGCGGTCGATGGCGTGTTGAAGCGCCTGCTGGCGGTCGGCGCGCGGTAGCGGCAGCGGGTCGGCAAACGGTTCACAGTGAATGTGCAACTGCCCCTGCTGGCGCAGCGCGAACAGCAGTTCGACCGGGCAGCGCAGCAGGGCGGCGAGAATAAACGGCCCCTGCGGGAACGGCGCGAGCTGGCCCATAAAACGGCTCCAGCACACGCGCCATTGGCCACCGCGCTGCGGACTGACCGCAATACGGTCACCGACGATAGCAATCCACTCGCCACGGTCCAGTTTTTCCTGCAGCAGCATGGCGGTGTCCGGGCCAATGTCGGTCACCGGCAGCAGGTTAATCCCGGCCTGCGGGGCCATCTCCTGCATAATCTGTTTAAAGCGCTGGGCGTTATCGCTGAACACCAGCGCGTTGATAACCGTGCTGCCCTCCCGCTGCGCCAGCGCGCGACACACTTCAACATCGCCCAGATGCGAGACCAGCAGCAGCTTGCCGCGGCCCCCGCCGCCGTTTAAGGTCGCTTGTGCGCCGGGCGCGAAGACCACGTCGCGGCCAGGTTGCAGTTCGCCGCGCCAGCTGGCGATTTTATCGAGCATCGCGTTGCCAAAACGCAGGAAGTGCTGATAGCTGGTGAGGTTTTTCGGCACCGGCATGCCGCGCTCGGTGAGCTGTTCATGCACGCGCGTTATCCAGCGCAGTGAAGCGTGGCGAGCGCGGCGGGCCGTCAGCCAGTAGACGCCCACCACCGGGTAGAGCAGCAGCGTAAAGGCTTTTCGTCCCAGTAAGCGCCACACTTGCAGCATCAGGCGCATCCCCCATAAGCCTCTGACCTCCTGCTGGCGCGCCCAGTGCGGCGAGGCGCGGCGAAATAGCAGCGTTGGGAGGCGCGGCAGCATGCCAAGGAACAGCCGTGTGTGCATCCATGAAATGCGCAGGTTGTCTTTGAAGGCATCGAAATGGGAAAGCCCGTCCGACGGATAAGTCACGCGGGTCGGGACAAAATAGCTGGTGTTGCCCTGCCAGTAGAGCCGCACCATCACTTCGGTATCAAAATCCATCCGCTGACCAAGCTTCACGCGTTGGGCGAGCTGGAGCGTGGCGGCAAGCGGGTAGACGCGGAAACCGCACATGCTGTCTTTCAGCTGCAGCGACAGCGTTTCAATCCATACCCAGACATGGGTCACCCAGCGGCCATACAGGCGCGAACGGGGAATCGAGTCGTCGTAAATCGGCTGCCCGGAAATCAGCGCCGTTGGGTGTGTTTTCGCCAGCGTCAGCAGTCTCGGAATATCTTCAATCGCGTGCTGGCCGTCGGCATCCAGCTGGACGGCATGGCTATAGCCCGCTTCTGCTGCCGCCTGTAACCCACGGATCACCGCCGCGCCTTTACCGGCGTTTTCCGTCTGCCGAATCAGCGTCAGGTTCTCGGTTTGCGCGGCCAGCTGTTGCAGCGCTTCGCGGGTGGCGGCATCGCTGCCGTCGTCGACCACGATGCAGGGCAGGCCAAACGGCTGCAGGCGTGCGAGCACGTTCGCCATCATCGGGCCGTGGTTGTAGCAGGGAATGACCACGCAGGGGGAAAAGGTCAACGACATAACCGAATCTTCCCGCTGCTGGCCGTGTGGCGCGCGTCGCCATCGTGGCGCAGGTAGCTGAACGTCAGCAGCCCGCGCGCTTCCTGCCAGTTCAGGGTCAACGTGACCACCATCGATGGCAGAAGCGGAGCCTGAAATTTCACGTTCTGCAGGCTGTGAAAACGCCAGCCGGGGGCCAGCTCCGTGGCGGCGTAATGCATCACCCAGTCCAGCTGCGCCACGCCGGGCAGCAGAGGCTGAATGGCAAAGTGCCCCTGGAACCAGCAAAGATCGGGATCGAGAGAGAGCACAATCTCAAGCTGCTGCGGCGGTGCCTGATGACGCTCAATTTCACGGGGTTTCATGCAATAACTCCTGCAATTGCGCATAGACACGCTTATTCATACTGTTAACCGGAATTTCATCGATAATGCGCCAGTAGCGCGGCACGGCCACCGGCTCCAGCCAGGGACGCAGCGCGCGTCGCCACGCCCGCTCCTGGGCTTTCCCCCCGCCGTTTTGCCAGCGCTGACGGGCGTCATCCTCCAGCACCAGCAGCACGCCCACGCACTGGCGACCGTGGCGATTGACGGCCAGCGCCACGGCCTCGCGAATGCCCTCCAGCGCCAGCAGGCGTTGCTCTATTTCGCTGAGCGAAACGCGTTTCTCTTCAATTTTAACCACCCGGCCATGGCGGCCAAGCAGATGGAAATGACCGTTCGCGGAAAGCTGTAAAACATCTTCGAGCATAAAACCGTTAACGTCGGCGATCAGCGGCGAATACACGCGAAACGCCGCGCCTTGCCGGTCGAAATGGATACCCGGGAAAGGCTGCCAGCGGGGATTTTCCCCTTCACGGTAGCGCCAGGCGATCACGCCGGTTTCGGTGCTGCCGTAAATTTCATCCGGCCAGACCTTCAGCCAGGCGGCGCTGCGCTGCGCATCCTGCCAGTCCAGCACGCCGCCAGCGGAGAGGGCCAGCGCCAACGGCGGCGGCGTCAGCTGCGGATCGAGGCGTTTGAGAAAGGCCGGGCTGCTGATAAACGCGTAGCGATGCGCGTGGCTCAGCGCAGCCAGCTGCTCGGGGAACGCGAGCATCGTGGCATGCAACGGCAGACCGAGCGCCATCGGCAGGAAAATGCGAAACGTCAGGCCATAAAGATGCTGCGGCGTGACGGACGCGACGACACGACAACCGGCAAGGCGTTCGGCAAACTGTGCGGACAGCAGCCCGGCCTCACGGTCGAGACAGACAATCGGCTTGACGATACGCTTGGGCTGCCCGGTGGAGCCGGAGGTGAACAGCTCGATCACGGCATCGTCGCGCAAGGGCGGAAATTGAACGACGTCGTTGAGCGTTGGAGCGGTGTCCACTACCAGCTGCGTTCCCGGCCACTCCAGCGGGGCATCGCTCAGTATGCCGTCGAACAGCGCGCGCTGTTCATTGAGCAGCGCGGGGCGGCTATGGCCGGGGAGCACCGGGATTTTGCCCGCGTGCAAGGTCGCCAGCAGGGCGATGATAAACCGATAACCGTCTTCACAGCACAGCGCCCAGCGGTCGCCCTGCTGGTGCTGCAAGCGCGCCACCAAGCGCGCAACGTCGCTGCGTAAATGCGCCAGCGTCCACAGGCGTTCATGCTGCCAGGCGATGGGTGTCGTCGAAGGGCGAGGGGCGGTGAGCCATTCGGCAAGCGTCAGCGGCGGCTTCACTGCGACCCCCGCTTTCTCAGGTGACGACGAACCAACCACTCTCCCGCCATGAGCCCGCCCATCAACAGATAGGCGATCATGCCGTTCCACAGCGTCCATAGCGTCATGTCGCCGTACACCACGGTAAAGAGGGCCGCGCTGCCGTTAACGATAAAGAAACCACTCCAGATTTGCGTCACCCGCCGGGTATAGCGCACTGCCTGCGGGGGCAGATTGGGCTCTTGCAGTCGCGCCAGCCGTTCAATAATCGGCATAGATGACCACAGCGAACCGCCAAATACCGCCAGCATCACGGCGTTGACCACCACCGGGTATAGCAGCAATAGCTGATGGGTTTTCAGCAGGTAGCTGGCCACGCACAGCGTAACGCCAGCCGCGGCGACGATCTGCGTAACCACGCGCAGCGGCCCGGCCTGCCGACCGGTCTGGCAAAAACGCAGGAGAAATAGCAGCGCCATGAGCGGCAACAGCCATTGCAGGCGATGATGCGCCAGCGCGTAGCCAATCAGCAGAGGCCAGGCGAGCAGGAGTGCGCCCGTTATCAGGGCGACAAACGGCAGCGAGCGCGCGCTCGACACGGCGGTTACGCTTCTTTCAGCAGGCCGGCCACCGCATCGACCACATCCTGCACGGTACGAACGGCTTTGAACTCTTCCGGCTTAATTTTTTTACCGACCTTTTTTTGCAGCTGCACGACCATATCGATAGCGTCAATGCTGTCCAGCTCAAGGTCTTCGTACAGACGGGCTTCCGGCTTAATATCCTGCGGATCTATCTCAAACAGCGTCTCCAGCAGCGCGGAGACTTCGGCGTAAATTGCGTGTTGTTCGTTCATAGCCTGGCTCCTTATGCGCGCTGTGATTGAATGAAAGACGCCAGGGTGGCGACCGAGAAAAAGTGCTGGCGCATCTCGTCGCTTTCCGCGGAGAGCACCACGCCGTACTGATTTTTTACCGCCAGACCCAGCTCAAGGGCGTCAATCGAGTCCAGACCGAGTCCGTCGCCAAACAGCGCCGCCTCGCTATCGATATCCTCAACGATAAGCTCATCCAGATTTAATGTGTTGATGATGAGATGCTTAATTTCGAGATGAAGCGCTTGCATCATTAATTCCTATGCCAGTCTCAGTATTTGTTTGTAATTTCAGCAAAAGGTGCCGATTTAATCGTCTTGCAGCCAGCGCCGGTTCTTGTTCTTCTGTTGGATAAAACGCCTCGACGCTGACCCGTTCACCCACCGTAACGGTAAACCGGGGTCGGGTGGGGGGCGCATCGTACCATTTACGCTGTTTACTTAGCATAGATTCGGTACAGCGAATCACCACGATGCGAATGTCGCAGCCGCAGCGGACGGCAATATTCGCCGCGCCGCGCTGGAGCGTCATTTTTTCGCCCGGCACGGTACGCGTTCCTTCGGGAAAAATCAAAATTGTGTCGCCCTGCTGCACGCGTTGGCAGCTGGCCGGCAGCAGGATATCGGCCCGGTCGTTAATCAGATAATCCGCTGCGCGAATCACGCCGCTAACGAAGGGATTTCGCAGCAGCGCGCTTTTTACCAGACAATCGGTTTCCGGCATGATAGAGGCCAGCATGACGTAGTCAATCAGACTAGGATGGTTCGCCACCACCAGACAGCCGCGATCCTCACGCAACGCGTCGGCGTTTTCAATGCGGTAGTCCAGCACGCCAACAGCTTTCACCACCGCTAAGAACAGGCGAAAGCTGGCCGAGATACTGCGCCGCGCCAGCCGCTTGCGGCGCGTTTTGTCGCGCACGATCAGCAGTAATAAATTAAACCAAATCAACGAGAGCAGCAGACCGCCTACGCCAAACAGGGCGAAACAGACGCCGGTCATCGCGGCGCGCCACAGGCGGTTCAGACGACCACTTTTCCCGCTCATGTCCGGCTCCAGCACCACTGCATACGCTCGCCGTCGACGGTAAAGACTCGGGCATCCTGAAGGTAGTGCCTGAGGAACAGCAGGCTTTGCGGCAGCGCGGGTTCATCCCGCATGGTACCCGGCTGCGTCTGGCAGCGCCATGTGTCCCCGGCTTCCAGCACCAGCCCGACGGCATAGGGCCAGGTCGGCATCGTCGGCGGCAAATGCGGATGATAAAACGCGGGCAACTCACCATCAAAATCGACCAGCAAAACGCGGCGGTATCCCGCGTGAATCAGGGCGATGGCTTCACATAACCCTTGCTGAAACGTATCTCTACCTGCCGAAAGCGAGGAAGAGACCAGCGGCTGTTGGGCGGCAATGGTCAGATTGCCCACCGACGAGTTGTGTACCGAAAGGGCGAAATCGGTCGGCGAGAGCGGTTGTTCCGTCGCCAGCGCCTGCAGGAGACGGAAGTTGCGTTCCAGTTCGCCGTGGCGGCTGGTGAACAACACGGCATCGACCGGCTGGCGGCGCAGAAGCGTCAGACCGCACTCAACGGCCAGCTTGCTGCCCGAACTGAGGCGGCGCGCGGTCATCATCGGTAGCGCCGTGGGTTTGGCCAGCGGCGCCGATGGATCGATAGCCTGTGCGTGCAGCGACCAGTCTCGCCATTGCTCATCGCTGGCGAGCCCTGGCGCAGCGGCCTGCCAGTCAATGATGTTGAGTGATAATTTCATGCATTCGCGCCCAATTTATGAGTCAACCAGCCTTTGGGTGAACGTCAAAATACCATACCACGCCGTCTTAACGCGATTTCTTATGACATCCCGGCCGCTCACAAATGTGACCGCGCGCGCTAACCGGCCAGGATGCCGGTTTTGTCCTGTTTAATGTCATCTCTGTCCGTTGATTCAAAACGGCATCCAGCATTTGATGAGGCATCGGATTTTCCGACCGCAACTGCCTGGAGGATGAGAAGAGATGACCCATCAGATTACCCTTCGTTTTGAGGATGGCGCGACGCAGATGATTGACTGTCGCGCCGGTGAGTCCGTCGCCGATGCGGCGCTGCGCGCCCGCGTCAGCATTCCGCTGGACTGCCGTGACGGCGTCTGCGGTACCTGCAAGGCCACCTGCGCTGCCGGTGACTATCAGCACGGCGACTACGTTGATGAAGCGCTTTCAGCGCAAGAAGCGCAGGCGGGGAGGGTGCTGACCTGCCAGATGCGTCCGTCCAGCGACTGCGTGATTGAGATTGCCGCCGCGTCGGACGCCGCTGGCGTGGGAACCTTCCACGGGCACCTCACCGCCAGCCGCGCGCTGTCGCCGTCGACCCTGACTTTCTCGATTGCCCTCGATGACCGTCAGGCGCTGAGCTTCCTGCCGGGGCAGTATGTCAATGTGCAGGTACCCGGCAGCGACCTGACGCGCTCCTACTCCTTCAGTTCCGGCCCCTCAGAAAACGAGGTGTCGTTCGTGGTCCGCAACGTGCCGCAGGGACTGATGTCGACCTGGTTGAGCGAGCACGCCCGCGTCGGTGAGGCGATGACTTTTCGCGGGCCGATGGGCAGCTTCTACCTGCGCCCTCTCGAGCGCCCGGCGCTGTTTCTGGCGGGAGGGACCGGGCTGGCTCCGTTCCTGTCGATGCTGGCGAAGCTGGCGGACGACGGCGAGACCACGCAGCCGGTACATCTGATTTTTGGTGTGACCCGTGACGAAGATTTGGTGGCGCTGGATACCCTCGACGCTTATGCCGCGCGTTTACCGAACTTCAGCTACCGCTGCACCGTTGCCGACCCGGAAAGCCGCCACCCGCATAAAGGTTATGTCACTGAGCACATTGATGCCCGCCTGCTTAACGCCGGTGAGGTGGATGTCTATCTCTGTGGCCCCCCGCCGATGGTGGACGCGGTGCGCAGCTATCTGGACAACGTCGGGGTGGTGCCGCGTAACTTCTACTATGAAAAATTTGCCGGGGCGACGCAGCCTGTGCAGAGCGGCGAGCAGCACATGGTGGCGGCGGACATGGATGACGCGTTCGACCTGCGTCTGGCGCTGGAGCTTGGCGCGGTGCAGCTGACCATGGGACGACTCTCCGGCGAACAGCTGACCACTTTCCGGCATCTGGCTGACGCTACCGCGGCGTTTGTTTCTGGGCGGCGTTTCCTCGACGTGGCGGGCTATGTGGCGGCCAACCACGCTTTCCATCAGTTCCTGATTGAGGCCACCCGCAACGCGCAGTTGATTGCGCTCTACGCCCAGCTGACGGTGCGTGACTACATTGACCGCGCACTGACCGCCAGCGTCGAAATCGTCGGCGATATTGTGCAGCAGCACCGGGATTTAGTCTCGGCCTTTGAATATGGCGACCTCAACGCCGCTCGCGACGTGCTGGCGCAGCACGCGCACCATTCCCGCACCACCATGAGCCGGGCGCTGGCGCTGAAGACGGCGCCTGTCGTCGTCACGCCGCCCGTGCCGGAACCCGAAGCGCCGCGCTGTCCGTTCCATGACCTGCAGCCATCGCTGCCGCCTTACTCACATGAGCTGGCGTGGCCGGAAGGGCTGGCGCCGTTTAAGGTGGTGGACGACGGCTCGCAGGGCGACCCCTACGAGCACTACCGCTGGATGCGCGAACACGCGCCGGTGCTGCGCTGCCAGTCGGCGACCACCGACGTCTGGTTCCTGTCGCGTTATGACGACGTGTATCAGGCCATTCGTAACCCCAAACTGTTTTCGTCCGAAGTGGTCAGCCCGCCGCCGCTGACCTTCCTGACTCTGTTCGACGCACCGGGGCATACTCGTCTGCGCAAAGTGGCGCAGCCGTCGTTTATGCCGCTCGCGTTAGAGCCGTTTATTCCGGAAATTGAACGCCGCGCCGAGGCGCTGATTGACCAGATGCTGGCGAACGGCGGCGGCGACGTGGTGGAAGATTTTGCCATTCCGCTCAGTATCGCCACCATTTCAACGATGATTGACGTACCGAACGAAGACGAAGAGAAGATGAAGTTCTGGTCGGACGAAACCTTCAGCTATTTTGGCCGTCTGGCGCGTAACGCCCCCGGTACCGGCACCGATGAACAGAGCGCGATGGCCTTCTTCGCCTATCTGAAAGAGGCGATGGAACGGCTGTATCTCAGCAACAGCCAGTCGATTGGCGGCCACATTGCCCGCATGTGGAAAGAGGGGCTGCTGTCGGAGAAAGAGGCCAAAGAGCTGTGCGCCTTTGTCTTTATCGCCGGGCATGACACCACCACCATTCTGGTGGCCAACGCTTTCCGTATGTTTGCCGAGCAGCCGCAGCTGGTGGCGCGTATTCACGACAACCTGGACGATGCCGATCGCTTCGTGGAAGAGGTGGCGCGCTATCGCGGCACCGTCCAGCGAGTGAGCCGCATCACCACGGAGGCCACGACGGTGGCGGGCGTTGAGATCCCGAAAGGGGCGGTGGTACGTCTGCTGCTGTCGGCGGCGAACCGCGATAGCCGCAAATTCGTCAACGGCGAAACGTTTGATATCGATCGCGATACCAGCGGGCATCTCGGCTTTGGCAACGGCATTCACAAGTGCCTTGGGCAGCCGCTGGCCAAGCTCGAAACGCTGATCGCCACCCGGCTTATCGCCCGCAAAGTGGGTGATATTCGCCTCGACCCGGCGCGGCCTATCCAGTACGTACGCGGCAATAACCTCACCAATTCCGGCCCTGAACACCTGTATGTGCAGATGACCGCGCGGGCGGATTAAACGGAGTGCGACAGGCGGCCCTGCTCCTGATGCCGGTATTCCGTGGGCCGCAGCCCGGTTTGCTTGCGGAAAAAACGGCCAAAGTAGGCCTCGTCGCGAAACCCCAGCTCGCGGGCGATCTGCTTGACGCTGAGCGTCGAGTAAACCAGCAGCCGACGGGCTTCGTGTACGGCGCGCCGGTCAATGGCTTCGATGGCCGAAATGCCAAACGCCTCGCGGCAAATGCGGGTGAGCTGACCGGCGGAAATGCCCATCGCATCGGCATAGCTGGCCACCGGCTGGCGGGTACGGCAGCGTTCATCAAGCAGCAGCCGGAAACGCTCAATGCGCGCCACCAGAGCGGCGCGGGCAGGGTTGCCCGCCAGCCGCGCCTGCTCGCTCTGGCGGGCAATCTGCACAAACAGGGCGATAGTGAGCGCCAGCCCGGCGGTGTACTGCCAGCGTTCCGGATGCTCCGCTTCGCGACCGATGGCGTCGAACAGCGCCTCCAGCGGCGCGCCGCGCCGACTCTGTGGGTCGACCGCCAGTACCGCTGGCGTGCGGACAAACGCCAGCAGTTCGGGCGCGGCGGTCATGGCGATCGACTCGATCGCCGACTGCGCGGTGGTGATGACGTGGCCGTCCACCGCTTCGTGAAAACGAAAGCCGTGCACCGAGCGGGCGGGAATCACCACCAGGCACGGCGCTTCCAGCCGCCAGAGCTGGCCGTCTATCGAGGTTTCGCCGCCGCCGTCAGTCAGGTAAAGCACCTGAATCAGCGCCTCGTGAAAGTGCGGCTCGATCTCAAAACCAAAGCGGCTGGCGCGTGCGGGAATGCGCTCGTGATGGACGCTGTCGACGGCGGCCTGCGCGCCATACAGCGCGTAGTTGGGCAGCGTTTTCCGCGCGGCGTTAGCGGGCATGATGCCGGTTTTGTCCTGTTTTTATGTGCCGCATGTGGCAATGCTCCGATAAGGGGATGAGATTAAATTCGGCGATAAAATGCGCGATCGCGCAAGTGCGGAATCTTCATCTTGTGATGTGGAACGGGTGGCAACGCGGGCGCTTCTCTATAGCAGCGCAGGCAAAAATTTGCGCTGGCACACAGTTCTTCGCAATTGTCGAAAAGTGCAGGTTTTGGTGTGAAAGTGGCCTTCTGTTTCCCCGGCGGGCTGTGAAAAATGCACATGTAACGTTTTTATAACATAAGCAAAACAATAAAAATTATTCATCTGCGAGGTACCCTATGGCTGTAGAACTTCCCGCTCGCGAATGCGACGTGCTGGTGATTGGCAGCGGCGTCGGTGGGCTATCCGCCGCGGTGACCGCGGGCCTGAATGGGTTAGACGTCCAGGTTATTGAAAAAGATCGGGTCTTTGGCGGTACCACCGCGTTTTCCGGCGGCGTGCTGTGGATCCCCGACAACCATCTGGCGCGCCAGCAGGGCATCGACGACAGCCAGGCCGCCGCGCGCACCTATCTGCAAAGCGAAGCCGGGGAGAGCTTCCGCCCGGAAGTGGTGGATGCCTTCCTGAAAAACGGGCCGGAAATGCTGCGCTTTTTCGAAGAAAAAACCCGCTTTCGCTGCAATTTGTACCAGTACCCTGACTACCATCCGGACGCCCCCGGCGGGGTGATGCGCGGCCGTTCGGTAGTGCCTGAAGCGTTTGATATCCGCGAACTGGGCGACGCGATGCCGCGCCTGCGTAAACCGCTGCGTACCATCACCTTTATGGGCATGATGTTCAGCTCATCAAACAACGATCTGAAGCACTTTTTCAACGCCACCCGTTCGCTGACATCATTCGCCTACGTGGTGAAGCGCCTGAGTCGGCATCTGCTGGAGGTGGCGCGCTACGGGCGCGGCATCACCGCCAACGGCGGCAACGCGGTGGTGGCACGGCTTGCCTGCTCGGCGCGGGATCTCGGCATTCCGATCCATACCGGCGTCGCGGCGAAAGATCTGATCGTTGAACGCGGCGTCGTGCGCGGCGTGGAGGTTGAACTCAACGGTGAGCGGGTCAGGCTGTATGCCCGACGCGGCGTGGTGCTGGCGTCCGGCGGTTTTGCCCGCGATGAATCGCGGCTGAAAAAGCTCTACCCGCACGTTCGACGCGGCGGTATTCAGCTGTCGCCAACGCCGCCCGGCGTGGATACCGGCGACGGCATCGCCATGGCCGAGCGCATTGGCGCGCGCTTTGACGACAGCTACGCCAACGGCGCGGCGTGGATCCCGGCATCAAAAGTGCAGATTGGCCGTCAGTCGTACGTCTTCCCGCATCTTGTCGACCGCTACAAGCCGGGCTTTATCATGATCAACCGCCACGGCGTGCGCTTTTGCAACGAAGCTGACTCCTACCATGACGTCGGTATCGCGATGATTGAAACCTGCCGTGACGACAACGAAACCTTCGCCTGGCAAATTTGCGACCGCCGCGCGCTGCGCAAATACGGCATGGGGTTTGCCAAGCCCGCGCCGATTCCCGTCTCGCTCTACCTGAAAAACGGCTATCTGGTCGAAGGAAAAACGCTGGCTGAGCTGGCGCAAAAAATGGGCGTCCCGACGGCGGCGTTTGAAGAGACGGTGAGTCGCTATAACGCCGATGCCCGTCTTGGCAAAGACCCGCAGTTTGGCCGCGGCGAGTCGGCGTATAACCGCTATCTCGGCGACGCCACCCATCAGCCTAACCCTTGCGTCGCCCCCATTGAGCAGGGGCCGTTTTACGCCGTGAAGCTGTACATGGGCGACCTTGGCACCTTCCACGGTCTGAAAACCGACGGCGAAGCGCGGGTGCTGGATAACCAGGGGCTGCCGATTCCGGGCCTGTACGCCGCCGGTAACGAAATGGCCAGCATGATGGGCGGCAGCTACCCCGGCGCGGGGATTACCCTCGGCCCGGCGGCCACCTTTGGCTATATCGCCGCCCGCAGCATGGCGGCGCGCGGTGAAACCGCGATGCAGCTCGACCGCGAAGCTTCATAAATCAGGAGAACACTATGTCGACACTTTTTAGCCCTCTACAGGTTGGCCCGCTGACGCTGGCGAACCGCATCGTTGTCCCACCTATGTCGCAATACTCGGCGCAGGCGGACGGTATCGCCACGCCCTGGCACGCGCAGCACATTGGCGGCCTGGCGATTTCTGGCGCGGGGATGGTGATTTGCGAGGCCCACGGCGTGACCGCGGACGGACGGATTACGCCGCACTGTCTGGGGCTGTGGAATCGCGAACAGGCGCAGGCGCTGCAAAAACTGCTGGCCGATATTCGCACCTACAGCAACACGCCCATCGGCGTTCAGCTTAACCACGCCGGCCGTAAAGCGGGCACCAATGCGCCGTGGCGCAATCAGGGCGCATCGCTTGGCGATGAGGAAGGCGGCTGGCCGACGGTCGCTCCTTCGGCTATGCCTTACAAACCCGGCTGGCGCGTACCGCAGGTGCTGGATGAAGCGGGAATGGCGCGTATTACCCAGGGCTTCGTCGACGCCGCGCAGCGCGCATTAAACGCCGGGGTCGATTTTATCGAGCTGCACGCGGCCAACGGCTATCTGCTGAACCAGTTTTTGTCGCCGCTCAGCAACCAGCGTGAGGATGAATACGGCGGTAGCCCGGAAAATCGCATGCGTTTCCCGTTGCAGGTGGCCCGCGCGCTGCGCGAAGTGTGGCCGGAAAGCCGCCCGCTGGGCGTGCGCTTTAACGGCGGTGAATTCGCTGACGGTGGGCTGTCGCTGGATGAAGCGGTGCAGTTTGCCCGCGAACTGCACGCGCTGGGCTACGATTATCTCCACGTTTCCGGCGGCTATAACATCTATCATCAGACGCCCAACGCCGACCAACCGGGCTATATGGTGCCGTTTGCCGAAGCGGTGAAAAAGGCGCTGCCGGAGGCGGTAGTCATTACCGTGGGGCTGATTTACGAAGCGCCGCAGGCCGAGGCTATCGTGCGCGAGGGGCGGGCCGATCTGGTGGCGATTGGTCGCGGGATGCTTGATGACCCCAACTGGCCGATTCATGCGGCGATTGCGCTGGGCGAGAATGCGCCGTGGCCGAAACCGTACGACCGCTTTGGGCCGCTGGGCTGGCCAACGCACCGTGCTCAGGAGGCCAAATGATGACGTTGCCGATTATCGATCACCGTATTTACACCATTCGCCTGCGTAAAATGAACGAATTTATTGAGGTGTTTGACCGCCTGGCGATGCCGGTCCTGCGCGAGACGCTGGGCAATCCGCTGGGGTTTTACACCAGCTTTGTCGGGCCGCAGAACCAGTTCGTGCATCTGTGGGGTTATGAAAGCTTGGCGGAGTACGAGCGCCGTAGCCGTTTACGCGACGCGCATCCGGATTTTGCCGCCTACCTTAAAGCGTCGGAGCCGTATATTGTGGCGCAGGAGACGCGGCTGATTCGCGCCACGGCGATGCCGTCGTTGGCGGGGTAGTTTTGTGCGGCGATAACCCTCACCCCGGCCCTCTCCCTGGAAGGGAGAGGGAGAAAACCCGCGCCGCTCAGTTTTCCTGGATGTTGGGTGGCAGGGTGACAAACCGCGCCGATCGGTCCCCTCGCCCCTTTGGGGAGAGGGTTAGGGTGAGGGGAAAACCGCTCACCACACTCACGGAGGCACCATGAACCTGGCAAACAGCATCCCGGTCTTCAAACTGTACGGCGAAAGCTGGCACTGGCCGACGCCGGATCTCCTGCATTGTGAATCGATCCAAAGCCGCAGCAGCCTCTACGACTGGAGCATTCGCGCCCATCAGCACACCGATCTGGTGCAGATCCTCTACGTTCAACAAGGGCAGGGCGAGATTGAAATCGAAGGCCTCCGCCAGCCGTTCGCGGGCGCCTGCGTGCAGATTATCCCCGCGCTCTGCGTTCACGGTTTTCGCTTTTCGCCGGGAACCCAGGGGTTTTCACTGTCGCTGGCCGCGCCGCTGGTGGCGCAGTTCGAACAGCAGTTTGGCCGCTCGTTACAGGTGTTGAACCGGGCTTTCCGCGTGCCGGTGGGCGAGGCGGGCGAGCAAATTCATACCCTGTTTCAAACGTTACAGCTGGAGTATCAGGCGGAGAACGAAGCGCGCGATATGATGCTGCATTCGCTGCTCAGCGCGCTGATGGTCTGGCTGAATCGCCAGGCCGCCGCGCCGGTCGCGGTGAGCGATAAAGTGGAGCGCAAGCGTGCCGCGATACGCCGTTTTAATCAGCTGGTGGAAAATCACTATCGCGAACACTTCCCGCTGGCGCATTACGCCAGCCAGATCGGCATGTCCGGGGTGCATCTCAATACCCTGTGTCGCGAGTTTCACGGCTGTAGCGCCCTCAGCGTACTGCATCAGCGTCTGCTGCTGGAAGCCAAGCGCAGCCTGCTGTACACCAGCATGACCGTCAGCCAGATTTCCGATTATCTCGGTTTCAGCGACGCCACCTATTTCTCGCGTTTTTTCCGCCGCAGTACGGGCTTTTCACCGCGTGATTTTCGCGATAAACCGACGCAAACCTGCGCTGAGCCTGCCCACGCGCTGTAGCCGGGCAGGCCCGTCATTAGCGGGTGAAGCCGGGACGCGGCAGTTTGCCCATCAGCATGGTCGGCAGGCCGCCGTCGACGCCAATCTCCGCACCGTTGATATAGCTCGATTTTTCACTCAGCAGGAACAGCACCGCGTTGGCGATATCTTCCGGCTTGCCAATGCGCTGGCTGGCGGTAAACGCTTCGCGGCTTTCGCGCACGCCCGGCTGGGCGTAGTAGTCGGCGGTCAGCGCGGTTTCAATCATCCCCGGCGCCACCAGATTGCTGCGAATGCCATCCTGCCCCCATTCGACGGCAATCTGCTGCGACAGCAGGCCAACGGCGGCTTTGCCGGGACTATAGGCGCCGCTCCACGGCTGGGGAATGCGTCCGGAAATTGAACCAATATGCACAATGCTGCCGCGTTTTGCCGCGCGCATATCGTGGGCGAACTCGCGCGCGCACAGCAGATAGCCGGTCAGGTTGACGTTAAGCTGCGTTTGCCACTGCTCAAGGCTGATGTCCGCCAGCCCCGCCGGGCGTAAAATACCCGCCGCGTTGACCAGCCCATGGCATGGCCCGAGCAGCGCGCGCACGCTTTGCGCCGCCTCTTTGACCTGTTCTTCTCGGCTAACATCGCAGGCCAGCGCCACCCGTTTTCCCGGCAGATGTTCAAGCTTCAGGCGTACCGCGTCGGCGCGCTGCGGCTGCGCGTCGAGCAGGGCGACGTTGGCCCCTTGTTGCGCCAGCGCCGTGGCGATGGCTTCGCCAATGCCGCTTGCCGCGCCGGTAACGGCAAATACCTGGCCGCGCAGGCCCAGCCAGTCCGGGGATACGTGTAATTCAGTCATGGTTTTCTCCACGTTTTTCTTGTGTACAGATGCCCTGACATTGTTTGGCGTGGAGCGGGGAAAGAGAAGGCACGAACGAAAAGCAGACCGGGACTTTTGGATGTGATTTCGCTAACCTCGACGTTCGTCAATCATCGCCATGAGGTTCATGATGGAGCATCCTGCCGCGCAGCAAATTCTCAACCTTTATCAGCGTCACGCCGATGCCTTCGTGCGCCTGCGTTCGCGCGCGCTGTTTGAAAAAAGCTGGCTGGATAAATTCCTCGCCGCCGTCGGCAAACCGGGGCGCATTCTGGATATGGGCTGTGGTACCGGCGATCCGATCGCGGCCTATTTTATTGCCGGGGGATATGCCCTGACCGGCGTCGACGGTAGTGAGGCGATGCTGGCTTACGCCCGCGCGCAGTTTCCTGCGCAGCGTTGGCTACAGCAGGATATGCGCGGTCTGGCGCTGGGCGAAACCTTCGACGGCCTGATTGCCTGGGACAGTTTTTTCCATCTTACCCAGGCGGATCAGCGCGCCATGTTTGCGGTCTTTGCCCGCCACAGCCATCCCGGCAGCGCGCTGATGTTCACCAGCGGCCCCGGCGACGGCATTTCGATGGGCGAGTTTGAAGGCGAACCGCTATTCCACGCCAGCCTTGCGCCCGAGGCGTATCGGGCGCTGCTGGCAGAGCACGGTTTTACGGTGCTTGAGATGCGCGCGGAAGATCCGCAATGCGGTGGTCATACCGTGTGGCTGGCGCAGAAAACTGCATGATGATGCCTCGTTAATGGCTGCGCAAAAACAGTCGGTGAAGCACATCGGTTAACAGATTACAGACGATGAACACACAGGCGGCGAAAATGGTGGTGCCGATCACCACCGGGAAATCGCCGTCCAGCGCCGCGTCAATCGCCAGCCGCCCAACGCCGTCGAGACCAAACATTTTCTCCGTGACAATCGCCCCGCCCATAATCGCCGCCAGCTCCAGCCCGGTGAGCATCAGCACCGGGCTGAGCGCCGGCTTCAGCGCATGGTCGAAGTAAACTCGCCACTCGCTGACGCCCTTAGCCCGCGCGGTGCGGATATAGTCCCGGTGCAGCACGTCCAGCATACTGCTGCGCAGCACGCGCTGGAAAATCCCCATCTCTGCCAGCGCCAGCGTCAACCACGGCAGCGCCAGATGACGCGCCCACTGCCACGGGTCTTCGCGCAGGGCGACATAGCCACCCGCCGGAAACCAGTTAAGGTTGTGCAGCGATAGCTGATAAAACAGGAAAAAGATAATCAGCATGCCGCTCAGGAAGGTGGGCAGCGACAGCGCGATATAGGCAAAGAATGCCAGCAGACGGTCAACAAAACGATCGCGATAGCGCGCCGCCAGCACGCCGGTGAGCAGCGATATCGCCGTCCAGATGACCAGCGCGCCCAGCGCCAGCGACAGCGTCACCGGCACTTTTTGCAAAATGAGCTGGGTGACCGGCGTCTGGAAACGGAACGAGTAACCCAGCGCGGGTGGCCAGTGCAGCATGCCTACCGGCGCTCCCTGAATCTCCGGTCCGCGCAGCAGGAAATAGCGCAACTGCTGGTACCAGGGATCGTTAAGGTGTAGCGCCCGGGCGATGGCATCGATGGCCTCCGGCGTGGCGTTGCGCGGCGCCAGCATTACCGCCGGATCCTGATAGGCGATACGGGTTAACGCAAAGGCGACAATGAGCACCAGCAGCAGCGTCAGGGCGCTACGCAACAGCGTGTTCAGTAACGTAGAAAAAGTCATGACTATCGGCGCTCCAGATGAGGGTCCAGGACGTTACGCAGGCCGCTGCTCAGGCAGTTAAAGCCCAGGACGGTAATAAACAGCGCCAGCGCGGGAGCGGCTAAAAACCACGGTTGCACCTGATACATCGCCGAGCGCTGCACGTCGGCAATCATATTGCCCAGGCTGGCGGCGGGGGCCGGAATACCGACGCCGAGAAACGAAAGGGTGGCCTCGGCGATAATATTGGTCGGCAGCTGGATGGCCCAGTAAATGCCCATCGTCGGCAGCACGCCGGGAATGATATCGCGCCACAGAATGCGCCACTGGCTTTCTCCCATCAGCGTGGCGGCGGCGACGAACTCCTGCTGGCGAATATCCAGCACCAGCCCCCGGCTCAGGCGCGCGAAATAGCCCCAGGAGAAGAAGGTGATGACGAAAATCACTACCCACAGCGGATCGACGCGCGGCCCGCTCTCGCCGCCCTGGTTGAGCGCCAGCAGACTCAGCGCCGTCACCACGAAGGGGAAGGAGAGCACCAGGTTGATCAACTGCTGGCACAGCGCGTCGATGCGTCCACCGCGATAGCCGCCAATCAGCCCGACGAACAGACCAATCACCATTGCCAGCGTGGTGGCGGGCACGGCGATCAGCAGCGAAATGCGGGTGCCGTACAGCGTGCGCACCAGCACATCGCGGCCATTATCGTCCGCGCCCAGCGGGAACGCCGCCGTTGGCCCCAGCGGAATCCCCATATCCGACAGGGCGCTGTCGCGAAACTGCTCGGTTTCTCCGTGACCGAGCCATGCCGCAACCAGCGGCGCGGCCAGCGCGGCTAAAACCATTAGCGCGACAATCACCAGCCCGCGGCGGGCGCTCGGTTCTCGCCATAACCGTTGCCAGAACGACGACGGTACGAGGGCGAATGGCTCAGAGAGCAACGGCTGGCTCATAGCCGACCTCCTCACTAAAACGGTAGGCGGCGCCGGGAATGGCCGCCAGCAGCTGCCGGGTCCACGCCTGCTGCGGCCGCTGGAAGATCTGTTCGGTACTGCCTTGCTCGATGATTTGCCCCGCCTGGAGCACCAGTACGCGGTCGCACAGCGCCGCCACCGCGTCGAGATCGTGGGAAATAAACAGCAGCGACAGCCCATAGCGGCTGCGCAGACGGGTGAACAGCTGGATGATGCGGTGCTGGGTGGTGATGTCCAGCGCCGACACCGCCTCGTCGGCGACGATCAGTTTCGGTTTCATCGCCAGCGCGCGGGCAATCACCACCCGTTGACGCTGGCCGCCGGAGAGCTGCGATGGATAACGGGAGGCGGTGGCCGCGGGGAGTTCCACCTGCGCCAGCAGATCGTCAATCGCCGCCCGTAGCGCCGTCGATGACAGCAGCCGGCCGCGTTCGCGCAGGGCGGTGAGCTGTAGCGGCTGCGCTAGCGTGTCGTCGATGCGTCGCCGTGGATTCAGGCTGCTGTAGGGATCCTGAAACACCATCTGCACCGCGTGGCGATCCGGATGGCGGTTTCCCGGATCTCGCCACGGCTGGCCTGACAGCGTCAACGTACCGCTGTCCGGAGCGTCCAGCCCGACGACAATGCGCCCCAGCGTGCTTTTCCCCGATCCGGACTCGCCGACCAGCCCCAGGATCTCTCCCTCGTGCAGACGAAAGTTCACGTCATTCAGCACCGGCGCGGCGGCTTTCCCCGACAAGAACAGCGAGGGTTTAACGAAGCGGCGCGAAACCTGACGCACCTCGAGTAGCGGCGTCGCCTCGCCGTGGCTAAACGGCGAGGGCGCGCGCGGATGCCAGCCCGCCTGCAGCAGCGAGCGGGTGTAGTCGTGCTGCGGCGTATCGAACAGCGCGCACGTGGCCCCCTGTTCAACCACGCGACCGTGCTGCATCACCACGATCCGGTCGGCAATATCGGCAACCACCCGTAGGTTATGGCTGATAAACACCAGCGCGCAGCCGTGCTGCTGCTGAAGCCGCTTTAACAGGCGCAGAATCGACGCCTGAACGGTGGCGTCCAGCGCGGTAGTGGGTTCATCGGCGATAATCAGCGCCGGATTCAGCGCAATGGCGATGGCGATCATCACCCGCTGGCGCTGGCCCCCGGAGAACTTTGCCGGACGCTCGTGATAGCGGCGGGCGGCATCGGCAATGCCCACCTCCGTCAGCAGCGCCAGCACCTGCTCGCGCAGGGCTTTACGCCCCACGCGGCGGTGAGCGAGAATCGCCTCTTCGATCTGTCGCCCGACGCTTTTCAGCGGGTGCAGGTTGCTGAGCGGATCCTGCGACACGTAGCCAATTTGCGCGCCGCGCAGCTGACGCTTCTGTTCCGGGGTAAAGGCGTGCAGCGGCTGGTCGTTAAAGACAATCTCTCCCTGCACGCGCATCGGCGTCGGCAGCAGGCCCAGCACCGCCAGTAAGCTGAGGCTTTTCCCGGACCCGGATTCACCCACTACCGCCAGCGTTTCACCCGGTTCGACGTGAAAACTGACGCCGTTGACCAGCGTGCTGTGCGGGTCAAGGCTAATCGTTAAGCCGCGTACATTGAGTAATGGCATCACGCCCCCTTAAGGCTTCAAGGCAATATTGGTGATATCGGCCTGCGTGGCGAGAGAGGACCACGTCCAGTGGGTCACGCGCTCGGAGGTCACCGCGATGCGGCGTTTCTCAAACAGCGGGATCCACGGCAGGTCGGCGGAGACCAGACGGTCGGCTTCTTGCCAGATAGGGCCGGGGTTATCCGAGCTGTAGGCCTGTTTCGCCAGCTGGTTCAGTTTGGGGTTGCTATAGCAGATGGCATACACGTTGCCGCGCCCGCACGGTGAGGCGTCTGAGTTCAGCCAGCCGCCGAGCAGCATGCGCGTCGCCGGACCCTGCCAGTCCGGCGAGGTCTGGCCGAGCGCCAGATCCCAACGGTTTTCCGGGCTTTGCAGATAGGCCATAAACTGCGGCGGCGGCACCGGGATCAGGTTCAGGCGAATGCCCGCGCGCGCCAGATCTTCTTTGAGGATCACCGCCAGCGTGCTGAACTGGTTATTGGCGCGATAAACCAGATCCAACGCCAGCCCATCAGTTAGCCCGGCCTCTTTCAACAGCGCTTTGGCTTTTTCCGGGTCGCCTTTGCTATCAGGGGTGGCATAGGGATCGAACGGCTCATGGCCGAGCAGGGTGCTGGTGATAATCTGCCCCAGCGGCAGGGCGGCAATTTTCCCGCCCTGCGCCTGTACCAGGTGCGCCTTGTTCACCGCGTAGGCTAACGCCTGGCGGACGCGCAGGTCGCGCAGCGCGGTGGCACCCGCGCTTTTGGCCTGCGGCTGGGCGTTGATGGCGATAAAGTTTGCCGCGCCGCTGTTGGCGGCATGCAGATACGGGCTTTTCTGTACCAGATACTGGCGTACCGCGGCCTGCGGCGGGACGTCGAGGTACAGCGACAGGTCGGCATCGCCGGCCTGAATACGCTGCATCACGCTGTCTTCGTTATTGCCGGTGAAGCTCACTTCGATGGCGTCAACCCACGCTTTACGCGCCGGGTCTTCCGCGTGGTTGTAGTCTTTGACCTTCGTCAGCAGCAGCTTCTGGCCGCTCACATAGCTGGCGACTTCGTACGGCCCGCTGGACGGGAAGTTTTTACGGAACTCCTGCGAGTCCGGGAAGTAGCGCGAGGCCACCTCTTCCGGCAGCGGGGTGACGAAGTTCATCGACAGAATGTTGAGGAAGTCATAGTTCTTGCTGTCAGACCGCAGGACCAGGGTTTTATCGTCCGGCGCGCTGACGCCTGCAATCTCATGGCTGTCGATAAAGGCCTTGCTGGCGGCCAGATCGCCGGTTGCCACCTTACTGAAGGCCTGGCAATAGTCGGCAAATCCGGAGAACGCGAGGTTGAAGTAGTTGACCGCCGCCACCTGTTTGTTGGGGTCGCAGAAACGCTTAATGGCGTAGACGAAGTCCTTCGCCACAATGGGCCGCGTGGTTGGCCCCGCGTAGCGAATGCCGTCGCGCAGGTGGAAGGTATAGGTTTTACCGTCGGCGCTGACGTCCCATGATTTTGCCAGATCGCCCACCAGCGTGGTGTCGTCCTTCAGGCTCTGTGGCGAGCCGGGGTAGGTGACCAGTTGGCGGGTGACCGCGCGCAGAATCTCCCACGAATCTACCGAATAGCCGGTCAGCGGATCGAAGGCGTCGAGGTCCGGCTGCAATGAGGCGATTTTTAAGGTGCCGCCCGGCTGTGGGGCGGCCTCTTCGGCGAATGCCGGAACCATCGCGCCGGTGACCAGCGCGACGAAAAGTGCCTGGCCCGCCAGGGGCCAACGAATGCTGTGCATCAAAAAATCTCCCGAAAAAGTTAGAAGAAGATCCCCGACCAGGGATGTTCATGACAGGCCAGCAGGCACGTTAAACGCGCGGCGGCCTGTGAATGGTGCGGTTGAAGGCGACGGGCGTTGGCGAGCTGCTGAGCGGTGTATTCGCCAAGCAGCAGCATGGCGAGCGCGTCGATTCCCAGCGTGATATCCGGTCGGCTCGCGCTGCGCTGAATGCCGTCCGACGATAGCCGCCAGACGCCGTGGTTCTCCGCCAACAGCGGATCGTTAATCGCCAGCGTGACCGCTTCGCCGCTTGCGTAGCGTCGGGCGTTAAGCGTCTGCTCGACGTTGATGATCCGCAGCCAGCTCTCGTCGATGCGCCCCGTTTGCTGGACCGCGCGCGGGTTGGCCAGCAGTAGCGGGAGCGGGTCATCCACCGGGCGGTGCGGCAGTTCGATATAGCGCGCGATATCCAGCTGAAGCAGATAGCCGAGCAGCTGCGCGGCAAGCTGTGGATCGGCGGCGTGCAGATCGTCAACCACCAGCGTGCGCTCGGTGCTGTAGAGCCAGTTGTCGTCGGGCTTCGCGTGATAACGGACAAAACCCTGCGCCTCGCCGTCCTTCAGCGCCAGCGCGACATAATGGTTCAGGTTGCTGTGCGCCAGACGATGCTGCTGGAGCGCCCACCACTGCGGCCAGCGGGCCAACGTGCCGGCGTGAGGGTGTGGAAAGCGAGCGACGATGGCTTGTTGCGCCTCCCAGGCATTCGCGGCGGGCAGCAGACGAATGTCGCCCTCCGCCGCAGGCAGCGACGGCAGTTCACGTTTATCGATACGCAGATCCTGAATCGCGGTGGCGATACCAAAGCCAAAGCGCCCATAAATCGTGCCCTGCGAGGCGCGCAGCGTGGCGACGGCGACGCCCTGCCGATAGAGATCCGCCAGCTGTTGGCTGAAGAGCGCCCGCAGCACGCCGCGACGGCTGAAGTGCGGCAGTACGCCAACGTGAGTGACGGCGGCATGTGGCACGCGCTGGCCGCCCGGCAGCGTCAGTTCACCGGGAAAGCTATTGCTGGTGCCCGCCAGTTGCCCGTCGAGCGACGCGGCGTAAACGCGCCCCGGCACCACGTAGCGCTCAGCCCAGCCATCGACCGGCGTAACGCCTCCCGGCAGGCCGAACATCGCCTGGCGAAACAGCGTCGCGGCGGCAAGCAGCTCGGCGGGGTCATGAAGAGTCCGAATCTCCGGCATCGTGACGTCCTTAGCGTTTCGGCGGCGCGTAGACGCGCGGCGTCGGCAGCTTGCCGCTCAGCACGTAGTCGCCCACTTCGCGCGTCCGGTAGGCCACCGGGTCGTGCAGCGTATGGGTACGCACGTTGCGCCAGAACACGTCCAGCCCGTATTGATTGCTGGTGGAACGTCCGCCGGTCAGCTCGTAGATTTCATTGCTGATTTTCAGCGCCACGTTGTTGGCAATCACCTTGGCCTGGTCGGTTAACAGCGCCAGCTCGCCCCACTGGGTTTCGCTGAGATCGTCGCCCGCGTGGAAAGCGTCCTGGAAGGCGTGGGCGGTTTTTTCCGCCAGCGCGATCCCGGCGGCGAGGTCGGAAGAGAGTTCCCCCGCCTTCAGCCGGTGATAGGGATCCTGCAGCGCGCTCTCCACGCCGGACTCCGGCCACGGGCGGACGGTGTCGCGGAAATAGGCGGCGGCTTGTTTCAGCGCGCCTTCGGCAATGCCGAGGTAGAAGTGAACGAAGATCAGCTGGCTGAACTGGTTGCGCAGGGCGTTGCGCAGCAGCGCGCTGTGCGGCTTCTCCTCCAGCCCGGTGAGGCGATCTTTCTCCTGCAGGCGCAGGCGGTTGAACTCCAGCGTACCGCTGGCGGTGAGGCGCTGGCCGAGGTTGTCCCAGTCATCGTTAAAGGTAATGCCCGGCTGGTCGGCGGTGACCTGATACTGCACCAGTTCATCGCCCACCCATACGGCGATGGTCATCACCTGCGAGACGGCGGCACCGGTGGCGAAGGTACGGCGTCCGGTGACGTACAGGTCGCTGCCATCCCATTCCAGCTGCAGACGCGGGTCACGCGGGTTGCTGATGCTCGACTGGAACCAGCCTTTTTCCGCCACGCCGCGGGCGATAAATTCCCACTGCTCGCGGTTGCCGAGAATGTAGCTCCAGACGCCGTTGGAGTAGTGATAGGTAATCAACTGGCCGAGGGAGCCGTCGGCCGCGGAGATAATGCGGCCAATCTCCAGCGCCTGCACCAGATTCGCGCCGCCGCCGCCCAATGACTTCGGCACCGCTAATTTGAGCAGGCCGCTCTGGCGCAGCCAGTCGATCTCTTCAAACGGATGCTGGTTGGCACGATCGCGCTCCAGCAAGGTGGCGTACAGGCGATCCGCGACTTCCTGCGCCACCGCTTTCCAGTGGGCGAATTCCTGGTGGTTAAGTCCGGCATAAATGTCCTGAGCGTGGCTCATAGTTCCTCTCTTAGGTGCGATGTTTTTTTATGGTTGATGTGATGAATGCAGCAGTCCGCTGCGGCGTAGCAGGGCGCCTGCGCCCTCGGCGAACCAGTAAGCCTCTTCAAGATGCGGCTGGCCGGATAAAATAAAGTGCTCGATGCCCAGCGCGTGGAAGGCCTGGATTTTCTCCGCCACCTGCTGGTGGCTGCCGACGATGGCGGTTCCCACGCCGCCGCGCACCAGCGCATAGCCGCTCCAGATATTAGGGGCGACCTCCAGCAGACGGACGTTTTCTGGATTGACCTGCTCGGCCTGAATATCCTCCAGCAGCGCGCTCATGCGTTTTTGCCCAACCGATTCGGTGCGCCCCAACAGCGACTGGGCGCTGTGAATACGCTCCGGGGTAATGCCGTTGAGCAGGCGTGCGGCTTCGCGCCAGGCCTCCTCCTCGGTATCGCGGCTGATAACGTGAAAGCGAATGCCAAAGCTCGGCGTGCGCCCCTGGGCTGCGGCCAGCGCGCGCACGGTTTCCAGCTGCGGCGCGACCTGCTCCGGCGGCTCGCCCCAGCTAATCCAGGTGTCGGCCTGAGCGGCGGCGACCTGCTGGGCCGCCGGGCTGGAACCGCCAAAGAACACCGGCGGTACGGGCCACGGCGACGGCAGTAGGGTGGCCTGCTCCAGCTGATAGTGCTCGCCGTGAAAATCGAACGGCTGGCCGCTATTTCTGGCATGGCTGACGCCTTTAAACGCGGCAATGAACTCGCCGCTGCGGGCGTAGCGTTGATCGTGATCCAGTCGGTCGCCGTAGCGACGTTGTTCAACCGGATCGCCGCCGGTGACGATATTGATCATCAATCGCCCTTCGGTCAGCCGCTGGAAGCTCGCGGCCTGATGGGCCGCCAACGTCGGTGAAATAAAGCCCGGGCGGAAGGCTACGATAAATTTCAGCCGTTCGGTGTGCTGGCTGATGGCCATGGTGCTGAGCCACGCGTCTTCGCACCAGCTGCCGGTCGGCGTCAGCACGCCCTCAAAGCCCAGACGTTCGGCGCTGCGGGCGATATCCACCAGATAATCGAGTGTTGCGGGGCGGAACTGCCCGCCGATGCCGCTGATATGTTGGGAGTCGTCGCCCGCGCCGACGATCCCCCGGCTGTCGCCGTTGGTCGGCAGATACCAGTGCAGATGAATGCTCATGGCGCCTCCTGGATATAGCTCTCGCTCAGCTGGCGGAAACGCGTGCCGGGGTGATCGTCACGCAGCCGCCGTTGCCCGTTGCCCTGCAGGCGTTCGCGCAGGGTCAGGGATGAACCATCGGCGCGGCGCATGCGGCCTCGCGCCTGCAGCTCCGGCACCACCCAGCGGACAAAATCTTCAAAGCTGCCGGGGCTGATGGCGTAGGCGAGGTTGAAGCCGTCCACGCCGGAGGCGTCGGCGAAGGCTTCCAGCTGGTCGGCGACGCTCTGCGGGCTGCCCACCAGCGTTGGGTGAATGCCGCCGATGCCGATATAGTTGCTGATATCGCCCACCGTCCACTGACGCTCGGCGTCGATGCGCGTCAGCCCGGCCAGCGCGGAACGGCTGGCGTTGGTTTCGATATATTTGAGCGGCGCGTCCAGCGACCAGCCGGACCAGTCCACCCCGGTCCACGCGGAAAACAGCGCCAGCGCCGCCTCCTGGCTGGCGTAGCTGAGGTAGTCCTGGAATTTGGCGTGGGCTTTGGCGTCGTCTTCATCCACCACTACGCTGATGGCGGTGATAAAACGAATGGCGTCGGCGGCACGGCCCTGCTCGTGCGCCTGGGTACGAATTTTGTCGATATTCTGCGCAATGGACTGCGGCGTGGTGCCGCCAAGGAACACCACTTCGGCGTTCTGCGCGGCGAACAGCCGTCCGCGATCCGAGGTGCCGGCCTGGAACAGCACCGGCGTGCGCTGCGGGCTGGGCTCGGCAAGATGGGCATCCGGCACGGTAAACCAGCGTCCCTGATGGCGAATCGGGTGAACTTTGGCCGGGTCGGTATACACGCCTGCCTCGCGGTCGCGTCGTACCGCATCGTCTTCCCATGAGCCTTCCCACAGTTTGTAGGTGACCTCCAGAAACTCCTGCGCCCGCTCGTAGCGTTCGTCGTGGTCCATCTGTTTTTCCAGCCCGAGGTTTCGCGCGGCGGACTCCAGCACCGAGGTCACAATGTTCCACGCCACCCGGCCTTTGGTCAGGTGATCGAGAGTGGTGAACTTGCGCGCCAGCAGGTAAGGATGTTCGTAGGTGGTGGAGACGGTAATGCCAAAACCGAGCTGACGGGTGGCGGCGGCCATCGCCGAGACCAGCAGCAGCGGGTCGTTGACCGGCGACTGCGCGGCGGTTCGCAGCGCGGCGTCCGGTTTGCCCTGGTAGACGTCAATCTGCCCCAGCGCGTCGGCGATAAACATCGCATCGAATCCGGCGTCATCCAGCAGGCGCGCAATGTGCAGCCAGTAGTCGAGCGTGGTGTACTCGCTGGCGCGGTCGTCGGGGTGTCGCCACAGCCCGGCGGAGACGTGGCCGACGACGTTCATCATAAAGCCATTGAATAACAGTTGTTTTTTCGTGGTTGTCATGGTGTGTCCTTATTAAACTGGTCAGGCAAATCGTTTTAAGGCCGTCTCTGTCTCGCCCGGTGGCAGCAGATAATTGGCGGCCAGCAGCTGCCGGGTGAGCGGATGGCGCTCGGTGGCATACAGCGCGTGGCGGGGGAAATCATCAACGACTTCGCCGTGGGCCATCACCACAATGCGCTGGCAGAACTGGGCCACCAGCGCCAGGTTGTGGCTGATAAACAGGCAGGTCAGGGCGTGCTGTTGATGCATACGGGTGAGCAGGGTCATCACCTGCGCCTGCACCGTGAGATCCAGCGCTGAGGTGGGTTCGTCGAGCAGCAGAAAACGCGGATTCACCACCAGCGCGCGGGCGATATTGGCGCGCTGGCGTTGGCCGCCGGAGAGCTGGTGCGGGTAGCGTTGCAGCAGCCCGACGTCCAGCCCCACTTCGCTAAACAGCGACTGGGCGCGGGCCACCGCCTGCGAGCGCTGTGTGGCGGTGCCGAGACGAAACTGCGGGCGCACCAGCTGTTCTTCCAGCGTCAGGCGCGGGTTGAACGACGCCAGGCTGTCCTGGAACACGCATTGCAGCTGACGGCGCAGGGCGGCGACGCTCTGCGGATCAGCCGTTCGCACCGGCTCGCCAGCAAACAGGATCTCGCCGCGATCGGCGGGGATCAGCTGCGCCAGCAGCCGCGCGAGGGTTGATTTTCCGGAGCCGGACTCGCCGATAATGCCAACAATCTCACCGCGCTGAACGCGCAGATTGACGTTGTTTACCGCCGTCACCGGCACCTTTTTCGGCCACCAACCCTGTGGCTCGCGTCGCCAGAAATCTTTACCCAGCGTGCGGGTTTGCAGCAGCGGCGCGCCGTCAACGAGTCGCGCGGCGACCGGTGAGATATTCGGCCACGGCACCGCCGCCAGCAGCGATTGGGTATAGGGATGCTGCGGTGCGGCAATAAGTTCTGCTGTGGCCGCCTGCTCAACGATGCGCCCATGCTGCATTACCGCAACGCGGTCGCTTAAGGCCGCCACCACGCCGAAATCGTGGGTGATGATCAACAGCGCCATTTGCTGCTGCTGGCACAGCTCTTTGAGCAACTGGAGGACCTCGCGCTGTACGGTCGCATCGAGGGCGGTGGTGGGCTCATCGGCAATCAGCAGGCGCGGGCGGCACATGGCGGCGAGCGCAATCAGAATACGCTGGCGCATCCCGCCGGAGAGCTGGTGCGGATAGAGCGCCATCACCTGCTCCGGCTGGCGGATTTTCATGCGCACCAGCCAGGCGATCGCCTCTTCGCGCAGGGCGCGTCGCCCCAGCGCCGGGTGCAGACGACGCAGATTGTGCTGAAGCTGTTTGCCCACTCGCCACGAGGGATCGAGGGTGGAGAGCGAGTTCTGAAACACCATCGCAATATCGTGGCCGCGCAGGCGGTTAAGCTGTGCCGTCGACTGGTGCAGCAGCGGCTGGCCGTCGAAGGTGATGCTGCCGCCCAGTGTCACCTGGTCTGCGGGCAGCAGGCCGAGAATGGCGGCGGCGGTGACGCTTTTACCGGAACCGGATTCCCCCGCCAGCGCCAGCACTTCGCCGGGGGCAATGGTCAGGGAGACGTCGTTTACCGCCTGGACGTTCTGGCGGTGGAAAAGCACGTTAAGGTGGGCAATCTGCAGCAGGCTCATGGTTGCCGCTCCTTATTGGTAAGGGTCAAGGAGATCGCGCAAGCCGTCCCCCAGCCAGTTAAACGCCAGCGACAGCAGCACGATCGCCACGGCAGGCGCGGTAGCCACGTGCGGCGCGCCGAGGATCATCATCTGTGCGCCTTCGCCGACCATGCGCCCCCAATCGGCCTGCGGTGGCTGCACGCCCAGGCCAAGAAAACTCAGGCCGGCGAGGAACACCACCATGCCGCCGAGCAGCGAGGTGGTGTACACCAGCAGCGGCGTGGCGACGTTGGGCATAATTTCACGGAACAGAATGTCGGCAGTCGACGCCCCCTGAGCGCGTAGCGCTTCGACGTACTCTTTCGCCACTTCGGCGCGGGTATCGCGATAGACCACGCGGGTGAGGTAGGGTATGACGCTGCAAATCAGGGTAATGATGAGCGTGGGATAACCGCTGCCCAGCACCGCCGACAGGCCGATGGCGAGCAGCACCATCGGGAAGGCGAACAGCATGTCCATGCTGCGCATAATCAGTTCGGAAAAGGCCGACGCGCGAAAGCCTGCCAGCATGCCGAGCGCCAGGCTCACCAGCGCGGCGAAGATAATCGGCAGCACCGAGGCGGCGAGCAGGCTGCGCCCGCCCCAGATGATACGGCTTAAGACATCGCGCCCCTGATTATCCAGCCCCAGTAGATGGCCCGGCGTACCCGGCGGCGCCAGACGCAGGCCGTCGAAGGCCGCGAGCGGGTCATAGGGCGATAGCCACGGCGCGAACAGCGACACCAGCAGCGCGCAGAGCAGAATCAGCAGGCCGAGCAGCGCCAGCCCGTGTCGTGAAAGCCGACGCAGGAAGAGGGTAGGGGTCATGGTTAACGGGCTCCTTCGTGGCGGGGATCCAGCCAGTCCTGCAGGATGTCGCTCAGCAGATTGACGGCGAGGAAGCAGACGGCGATCAACATCACCCCGGTCTGGATAGTGGGGTAGTCCTGGCCCGCAGCGGCGTTATACAGCTGAGAGCCAATGCCGGGCCAGGCGAAAATCTTCTCAATAAAGATGACGCCGCTGAGCAGGTAGCCAATTTGCAGCCCGGTGATGCTGACAATCGGCGCCAGCAGGTTCCGTCCCAGGTGTCGCCACAGCAACAGCGCTGTGGGATAGCCCAGCGCCCGGTAGGTACGGATGTAGTCAGCATTCATGATGTCGATGACGCTGTGACGCACCTGACGGGCGAGAATCAGCATCGAGATCAGCGCCGTGGAGAGCGCCGGTAAAAACAGATGGTGCAGCAGGTCGCCCAGCCCGCGGTCGCCGCGCATGTCGTACATCCCCGAGACCGGGAACCAGCGCAGCTTCACGGCAAACAGCCAGATGAAAAACACCGCCAGCCAGAAGATGGGAATGTTATGGCCGAGCTGGACCAGCAGCATCACCAGGCGGTCACGGCGGGTGCCCTGCCACAGGCCGCACGTTACGCCTACCGCGACGCCGGGTATCAGGCATAACAGCACCGCCGCGCCGGTCAGAATCGCGGTGTTGGCGAAAGCGCTGCTCAGCACCTCGATCACCGGTGCGCGCAGGGTTAGCGAGGTGCCCCAGTCGCCGCTGAACAGGTTTTTCAGCCACAGCAGGTACTGCACCGCCGCAGGCTTATCCAGCCCGTAAACGTGACGAATTTGCTCGATGGCCTCGCTGGAGAGCTGCCCGGCCAGCGCGTTGGCGATCGGGTCGCCGGGCACCAGCTTGGCAATCAGGAACACCAGCAGCGAGATCAGAAACAGCAGCGGCACGGCCTGCGCCAGGCGAAGCAGTACGATGCGAATCATGGTTTCAACCACACGCGGGTCAGGTCGTAGAAATTCTGCGCCGGGACGTTAAAGCCCTGGACGGCGGGCGACGAGGTAAACACGCGGTTCAGCTCAAGCAGCGGGACAAACGCCGCCTGCTGCTGGAACTGCTGGTTAACCTGATGCCACAACGTCAACGCTTTTTGCCGATCGGTGGTGACGCTGGCCTCGGCGATCAGCGGCTCGACGCCGGTAATGACCTTTTCGCCTTTGCCGCGGGAAACCACGTAGTTTTTCCATGCCACGTTCAGCCACTGCGGGGTAATCAGCCCCCATTCCATGGTGAATAGCCCGGTGTCGTCGGCGAGGTTGGCCAGGTGCGAGCTGTAGGTAATCCACTCCTGTGACACCACCTTCACGGTAATGCCAACCTTGCTCAGATCGCGTTGGATCCACTCAATCACCGGCTGGTTTTGATCGTAAGTGATGATGGTGAAGCTCACTTCACCGGGCTGATACCCGGCATCGGCCAGCAGTTTTTTCGCCCCTTCCGGGTCGTAGGTATAGTCTTTCTGCTCGGCGAGGAAGGCTTCGTTTGAGCGGTTAAGAATGCTGTAGCTTGCCACCGCGTGGCCGTTCAGCAGCGACTTCACCAGCTCTTCACGGTTGATGGCTTTGATCACCGCCTGGCGCACGGCCAGCTGGCGGGTATATTTATTGGCAAAGTTCCAGCCGAGGAACAGCTGGTTAGCTTCGGTGCTGTCATGCACCGTGTAGCCGCTCTGCGAGAGCAGATCGACCGCGTCGGTCGGGGTCCGTGACAGGATATCCACCTGGCCGGACTGTAACGCGCTGACGCCGGTACTGCCGTCGAGAATCGGGCGGAAGATCAGCCGTTCCATATACGGTTTTTTGCCCCACCAGTCGTCGTTGCGCACCAGTTCGGTACGGTCGTTGCGAACCCGCAGCACAAAGCGGTACGGCCCGGTCCCGGTTGGGTGTTCCGCCAGACCGTCCTGGCCCCATTTTTTCAACGCCGCCGGGCTAAAAATGCCGGAAACCCAGTTGCCCTGCGGCAGGAAACGCAGGAAGTCAGGGAAGGGCTGGTTGAAGGTGTAACGCACGGTAAGCGGGTCGATAACCTCAATCGCTTTCAGGTCGCGATAAACCTGAGCCATGGTGGCCTGTGAGCGGGCATCGAAGAATTCAAACTGCGGGTCGGTAAAGCGGCGCACGTTGAAGCGTACCGCTTCGGCGTCAAACGGCGTACCGTCGTGGAACTTAACCCCTTCACGCAGATGAAAGGTGTAGACGGTCGCGTTGTCGTTAACGTCCCAATGGGTCGCCAGGCCGGGAACGATCGGCGGGGTGCCCTTTGCCGCCGGAACCGAGAGATCTTCGGCCACCAGCGACTCATAAATATGTTTGTCTACCCGGTAAGTTTCATAAGAATACTGGCGGTTGGGATCGTAAATGGTCGGTTCCAGCGCCTGGCCAATAATTAACGTTTTGCCATAACGCGATTTCTCATCACCGTCTTCAGCAAAGGACAAACCGGGTAATCCTAATCCCATAAATAATGTGGTGGAAATGGCGGTGAGCTGTAATAGCTTACGGCGAGATAATGATATCCCGGATGAAAATTGATTGTTTTTCATAACGATGTCCGATTTGCGAATGCAGGTGTTTTTAATATTTGCCTGATTTTTTTATTGGGATCAGGTCAGACGGCGATACTAGCACCGGATAAAAAAGAGAATAAATACGCATTTGTGATTTTGTTTTCTGCTTTTCTTATTTGCGGTTTTTGGCTTTAGTTTGCCGGATTTATTCATTGTCGATAAAAATTGTTTTATTTAAGGTCAGTTCTTTTTATTTCGGTAAATAAAATGCGCAATAACATTATTCTCAGTGGGTTTACGATGGCGGCGGTTTCCCACATTAACTACGGCATGTGGCGTGACCCACAGGACCAAAGTTATCGCTATACCGATATTGAATACTGGGTGGCGCTGGCAAAGCTGCTGGAAGATAACGGCTTTGACTGCCTGTTTATTGCCGATGCGCTGGGGCTGATTGATAGCTGGCAAGGCAGCCCGGCGGCATCACTGGCGCAGGGGATTCAGTCGCCGCTGATTGACCCGCTGCTGCTGGTTTCCGCCATGGCGGCGCAGACGCAGCGGCTGGGATTTGGGATCACGGTCTCCACCACCTATGAACAGCCTTATCTGCTGGCACGCAAATTTACCACCCTCGATCACCTGACCGGCGGGCGTATTGCCTGGAATGTGGTGACGTCACAGCTGGAGAGCGCGGCGCGCAATCTGGGGCTGGAAAAACAGATGGACCACGACGAGCGCTACGATCGCGCCGATGAGTTTCTGAGCGTGAGCTATAAATTGTGGCAACACTCCTGGGAGCGTGCGGCGCTGAGGCGCGATAAGGCGGCGGGCATCTACAGCGACCCGCAGAAAGTGCATGCGGTCAACCATCGCGGACGCTGGTTTTCGGTGCCGGATGCCCATCTTTCTGAGCCCAGCCCGCAGCGCACGCCGGTGATTTTCCAGGCTGGCGGCTCGCCGCGCGGCATTGATTTTGCCGCGAAGCATGCTGAAGTGGTATTTGTCGCCGGGCTGGACGCCAGCGGCGTGCGCCGACAGGTGGCGGCAATTAAGGCGCGGGCGGCGGCGTTGGGCCGCGCGCCGGGGGCGATTAAGTTTATCAGCGCGGTGACGGTGATTACCGGGGAAAGCGAACATGACGCGCAGGCGCGCTATGCGGAACGGCGCGCCCGCTACGATTTGCAGGGGGCGTTGATTCACTACGGGGCCAGCACCGGGGTCGATCTCGCCGGTCATTCGCTGGATGCGCCGCTCGCCTGGCAGCAGACAAACTCTAACCGTTCGCTGCTGAAAATGGTGACCGGCGAAGACGGGCAACCTAGCCGCACGCTGCGTGAAGTGTTTCATCCTGAACAGGGTCTGGGGCGGCAAAAAACGTTTGTCGGCAGCGGCGACAGCGTGGCCGCACAGCTGGAACAGTGGCTGGAGGAGAGCGACACCGACGGCATTAACCTGGCGCAATGGCTGTCGCCGGGCTGCTTTGAAGATTTTGCTCGCTGGGTGATACCCGCGCTAAAACAGCGGGGGCTGTTGGGCAATGCTGGCGAAGCCGCCACGTTGCGCCAGCGCTTATTCCCGGATGGCAGCGCCGAGCCCGCAGCCGATCATCCCGCGCAGATTAAATAGCGGAAATAAAGTTTCTTTATTTG
>NZ_JANEWH010000200.1:0-5931 GCF_028069715.1 Kluyvera sp. Awk 3
GTAAAAACTCAGGCGTTGGATAGTGATTATGTGGCATTTTAACCCATTCATTATCAAAGCTACCATCACCATGGATAGTCCCTGTAAACATGCGAAGGAGCAATATGCCGGTTAAGCTTGGGTACGCGCTCTCATACGAGCGCGCCTTGGATTTACACCCTTTGTCACCATCAGTAATGGAACCCCGTGCTGAAAGCAATTTAGCCGAATGGAGGAACGTCCAGCACTTCACTACAAATGTCATATGGCCGAGACAATCTTTTAATACCGTTGCGGGCAATGTATACCCTTCGATTCCCGCAAAAATGAAATGTACCAGCGGTTTGTCGCTGGTATACAACCAGTAAGCGAGAATTCGGTTGTGGATAAAACTGGGCGTGCACGGCCTGTAAAATAATAATGTCACGTGCGGCTTCCATACCGCTGCTGAGAAATGTCTACATCATTACCTTATTGTCTGAATGGTCAGGTTGCTACGTCGACGATAAAACAGAACAAACACAATTCCTGTCACCGGAACGAGGGTCGCGACCCAGGGAATTCCCACAGCCCCCAAGGTACTGTCTACCGTCAGCCCACCAATAATCCCCCCTAGGGCATTTGCCAGGTTGAATGCCGAAATATTGGCAGTACCAGCCAGCTCCGATGCAGCACTGCCATGTTTCAGGACATTCATTTGCAAAGGGGGCACATTGCCGAATGAGGCAATGCCGAACAGAAATGCTGCTACCATAAATAACCAGTAGCTATCGCTGACAAGGCCAACCACCGCCAGTGAGGCCACCATCAACACCGGCCATAACAGCTGTGCCTGGCGGAGGTTGCGGTCGGCGCTGATACCGCCAATATGGTTTCCCACCACCAGGCCAATCCCCACCACAAACAGCAAGATGGTCAGCGCCTGCACGTTATAACCGGCCACCTGTTCAGCCAGCGGTGCAATATATCCGTACAGGGTCATGAAACCGGTCCAGCTCAGAACGGTAATCGCCAGGCTTGCTAGCAGGGGACCGTGGCAAAACACAGTCAGTTGCTGACGGATACTTTTACCTTCCTCAATGGGCTGGCGATGAATGGTAGATATGATAGCAATCAGCGCCACCGCGCCCAGGGCTGAAACCACGTAAAACGTCACATTCCAGCCGAAGATATTGCCAATCCATGACCCAAACGGTACCCCCAGCACGTTCGCCAGCGTCAGTCCTGCAAACATCTGCCCAACCGCCCGGCCAGCCAGATTTTCTGCGACAAGTCGCGTTGCTACCACCGCCCCTATACCGTAAAACGGCCCCTGTACCAATCCTGCCAGTACCCTGCTTACCAGCAGCACCGGATAACTGGTCGATAAAGCACTGACAAGGTTGGTGGCAATAAACAGCACCATTAGCCCGGCCAGGACATTACGTTTTTCAAAACGGGCGAGCCACAGCGTCAGCACAGGTCCGCCGATAACAATCGACATAGCATAAGCAGTGATAACGTTTCCTGCCTGACCGTCAGTAATATTGAGGGCGTGCGCCATGGTGGTTAATAACCCCGCGACCACAAATTCGGCGGTGCCGATGGCAAAGGCTGATAAGGTCAGTATCCAGACCTGTAGAGGAATGCGTTGCGTTTTCATAAGTGACCTGACAGAGAGAAGATACCGTCATCCTGAACTACACATTCGCTTTTGATAATAATGATAAAACGGAATGGATTATTTCGTTTTGATGAATAAAGAGCGTGCCCGGGTTATTCGTTAGCCAGCCAATTATTGAAAAAATCACTGAATGCCGTCACCTGCAAAGGTTGAAAACGCCGTTGCGGGTAGACAAATTGCAGGCCGACCTGTTTTTTGTCATGCCGGCTGAAGCCAATAAAGGTATCAGCAAATAACAGGGTGAGCCGGCCCTGTTCGACATCGCGCTTAACATCCCACCATGATTTGCTGGCGATACCCGCACCTGCCAGTACCCACTGACGTAACAGCGCGCCATCATCACATACCATGGCCGGTGTAACCCGCACCACGGAGGGCACATCATGCTCTTCAAAACGCCACTCGTTCATCAGCGTGCCCCGCAGCTCCATCACCAGACAGCGATGCCCATGGAGTTCGTCCGGATGCTGGGGAGTCCCGTATAACTGAAGATAGGGTTTTGACGCCACCAGAACCCGGTGATTGGGCCGGATAAATTTTGTGACCAGATTACTGTCCGGCAGATTGCCAAAACGTATACTCATGTCCAGACGGTTGGCAATCAGATCCACCACGTTTTCACTGAGATACACAGAACTTCTGACTGCCGGGTGCAGACGGGTAAAATCAAGAAGGGCGGGCGAAAGATAGTGCCGGCCAAAGTCTGAGGGCGCTGAAATGCGCAGAGTGCCGCTGAGCATTCCCTCTTTCTGAGTCAGTTTTGCCTCTGCCTGCGCTATCTCCTCCAGCACGCGCAGTGCTGCGTGGTAAAACTCCTCCCCGGCTCGCGTAAGTGCTATTGCCCGTGTTGAACGATTAAATAACCGGGTCTGATAGCGCTCTTCCAGCGCCTTTAGCCGTGCAGTCATGGTGGCCGGAGACAAATTCATCCTCCGCCCTGCGGCAGCCAGCCCACCGGCTTCAACCACTTCCACTAGTAACGTCATATCTTCGAACTTGCCCATTATTCTGATTTCCTGAATAGATAATCAGTTTTACCTGTCATTATCAAAGCGGCCTGCAGGTCGTAAAGTCAAGCATAATCAACCGCTCCGGAGAACAGAATATGCCGCAACACACACTTTTCGAGACCACATCTATTGGCACACGAGCACTTAACAACCGTATTGTGATGGCGCCAATGACGCGCGCCCGTACAGCACAGCCCGGCAATATCCCTACTGCGCTGATGGCAGAATATTATCAGCAACGCGCCAGCGCAGGTCTTATCATCACTGAAGCAACACAGATTTCAGCCCAGGGGCAAGGGTATTCCTGGACGCCAGGCATTCATTCGGCTGAGCAGGTGGCTGGATGGCGTCTGGTAACGGAGGCCGTCCATCTAGCAGGCGGCACTATTTTTTCTCAGCTATGGCATGTGGGGCGTATGTCCCATGAAAGTTTTCACACTGATGGAAAACCGGTTGCCCCTTCTGCGCTGTCGCCGGTTGCGCAGGTATGGGTGGTCAACCGTGACGGTGTTGGTGAAATGGTTGACTGCCCGATTCCCCGTGAACTGACCCATACCGATATTCAACAGATCATTGCGGATTATCGTCAGGCGGCAGTCAATGCCATGGAGGCCGGATTTGACGGCGTGGAAGTCCACGGCGGCAACGGGTATCTGATTGACCAATTCCTGCGCCGTACCTCGAATCAACGCACCGATGAATATGGCGGCAGCCTGGCAAATCGTGTGCGCTTCGCTCAGGAAGTACTGGAAGCCATCAGCGATGCCATTGGGCCAGTTCGTACTGGCATTCGCCTCGCTCCGTTTATCACCCAGCGCGGCATGGATGATCCACAGGCGATTGAAGCCATTCTGGTGCTGGCTGCGTGGTGTGAAGCAAAAGGTATTGCCTTTATCCATCTGGCAGAAGCTGACTGGGACGATGCGCCGCAGGTCCCTTATGAGTTCCGTGAAACCCTGCGGGCGACTTTCAGCGGCACGATTATCGTGGCCGGAAATTACACCCGGGAAAAAGCGGAAAAACTGCTGGCTGCGGGTCTCGTGGACCTGGTCGCTTTTGGACGTCCATTTATCGCCAACCCGGACTTTCCTCGCCGTCTGAAAGAAAATCTGCCGCTGGCTGCGATGGGTAATCCGGCAACACTGTTTGGCGGTAGCGAAGTGGGTTATACCGATTATCCCTCTCTGACAACCAAGGTCTGAGTCATGACGCAGCGTACACTGATTATTGGCGGCGCAACAGGGATCGGTTTTGCCGTGGCGGTACTGCTGGCCGGGTGCGGTGGGCACGTTATTCTTGCTGGCCGGGACCACAATAAACTCTCGGATGCCTGCCAGCGTTTGCAGGCACTGGGTACCAGCGCGGAAACTGTCGTGTTGAACATCGCGGATGAAAAACAGGTGGCAATACTGGGCCAGACGCTGGAACCAGTGGACCATATTATTGTGACGGCAGTGTCGCAAGCGCCAGGTGGAATGTTGACTGCACTGGATTTATCAGGGTCTTCCCCTGTTGTGGTGGCTGAGGGCATGATAATGGTATGTTTTATCGCCTGAGAGCATCACCATGGATGAGAAATCTCTCTATGCCCACATCCTTAACCTGACCGCTCCGTGGCAGGTTAAATCCCTTTCCCTCGATGAAAACGCTGGTTCTGTTACCGTCATCGTTGGTATAGCTGAAAACGCGCAATTATCCTGCCCAACCTGCGGTAAATACTGTCCAGTTCACGATCACCGGCATCGTAAATGGCGTCACCTTGATACCTGTCAGTTTACCACTCTGGTGGAAGCCAGTGTTCCTCGTATTATGTGCCCGGATCATGGCTGCCAGACTTTGCCTGTTCCGTGGGCAGGTCCCGGCAACCGCTACACGCTGCTGTTCGAGTCGTTCGTCATCTCATGGCTGAAAATCAGCACTGTCGATGCCGTCAGGAAACAGTTGAGGCTGAGCTGTAATGCCGTCGATAACATTATGCAGCGGGCAGTTAAGCGCGGACTCTCCCGTCGTAAAACCCCGCAGTCAGCACGTCATCTCTGTGTTGATGAGGTCGCCTTCAAAAAGGGTCATCAGTACGTCACGGTTATCTCTGATACACAGGGACAGGCCCTGGAGCTCAGGGATGATCGCGGTGTTGAAAGCCTAGCGGGTTACCTCCGGAGCCTGAGTGACCGCCAGATCGAATCCATCAAAACCCTGTCGATGGACATGAACCTGGCTTATATCAGCGCAGCCCGTATCCACCTGCCCAACGCGGTAGAAATAATCGCCTTCGATCACTTCCATGTCGCGAAAATGCTCTGTGCTGTCGTGGATAAAACACGGCAGTCAGAGATGAAAATCATCCCGTTACAGGCACGAAAAAGTGCACATCGCTCCCGTTATCTGTGATTGTACGGCCGCCATAAACGTCATGGCCGAATAGCAGAAAGACTGGAAGCGGCGCAGATGGTGTAAGTATCCCGGCAAAACGAACCATTCACTTTTAGAGATCTTCCGACATACTGATTATGGCCCCTGAGGAGATCGCTATGCGCAAGATCCGATTCATTGAACACAGATCATCGCTGAATTGAAGTCCGTCGAAGCCGGCCGCACCGTCAAGGATGTGTGCCGTGAGGCCACTATTTCGGTAGAGACGGCAAAAATCATGTGATCGCACAGCATGAAAGTTGGAGTGACCACGCTAAACACGGCTTATAATTGATGGCGGGTCGTAGTCCGCAAAATGTAGTTGCTGTTGTGGTGGCGGGTATCTCCTGAATGAGCACATGACCGAGGGCGAAATCGACGCGAATCGCAAAAAACGCGAAGCATAGAAGGCATGCCAACAAGTCGCGATAAAGAGAGCGAAGCATCAGCGCGATGCATGACGGGCGGCAAGGTACCAGGTCGCTATATCCCGTGGGCACATCTTCCACGATGGAAATAAACGGAAGGCCCTCACTGTTACTGCCATGTTCCTAGCGCGAAATGGCGTACAGCTGAATGATTCGGGCACTGAGCTGGAAGAGTTGACCATAAACGCCGCGAGCGGCTCCGGGGGAGGCGTATTAAGCGAGCTGGTAATGTTGAGCACAAGCCAGCGAGAACAGGCCATTGCCGATGCATAGTACATGGCGCAGGAGGTGAACGAACTTTACAATGTCTTGAACGATATTTCATCACCTGTAAATCAAAAAGAGAATATTCAGGTATCCAGTTCATGTTCTAAATCAAAGCAGTTTGTTTAAATCTGCGTAATTGTATTCGTAGAGTACTTATTTGGAAATTAAATAG
>NZ_JANEWH010000201.1:0-5843 GCF_028069715.1 Kluyvera sp. Awk 3
ATATTCCTTCACCGTCAAAAGAATAAATAAATCTCCTCTCAGGATTCGTAAAATCGCTGGATTTTTGCTTAAAATTTACTTAGGATTTATCTCAATGATGATTAGTTGTAACAATTAATTGGTGTGAAAATGATAAGTAATATCGATTGTGAGAGGCATGTAATGGCGTCAGAAAATAAAGAACCGGGCGTGAAACGCAAAGCATGGCTGAGCGTATTCCTGGGTTCCGCGCTGTTCTGGATTGCTGTCGCACTGCTGATCTGGAAGTTCTGGGGCTAAACATGCTGACGTCTGAACGTGTTAAACCGGCGAAGCCCCGCGCGCCGGCGGTAAAGAAACCCGTTGAGAATAATAATAAGGTCAATGTCCCGGACGAGTGGAAATTGACGCCTGAGCAAAAAGAGTTTATCGAACTGTTCAATCAGGATGAGAATAAGAAACAGTAACTCCAGGGTTATTGTCCATCTTTCTTCCCCTACCGATATATCCCGAAAATCCTTCTCCTGCTATTTATTTCCCTTCGTCTCTTTTTTAATAAAGCGTTGATGCATTTATCAATCTGAGCCCTTTTCCGGCGTGTTCGGGTCGTTGTGTTATCTTTAATAGAGGCTCTGAGGAGTGTCAGAGTGCTGCAATTCCCGTCATTTAAGGAGGAGCTATGTCGTCAACCCTACGAGAGGCCTGCAAGGAAACGCTACAGGTCGACAATAAAACCTACCACTACTACAGCTTAGCGCTGGCCGCAAAGACCCTTGGCGATATTGACCGCCTGCCGAAATCACTCAAAGTTTTACTGGAAAATCTTCTGCGCTGGCAGGATGGCGACTCGGTGACTGCCGACGACATCCAGGCGTTGGCCGGTTGGCTGAAAAACGCCCATGCCGACCGGGAGATAGCCTATCGTCCCGCTCGTGTGCTGATGCAGGATTTTACCGGTGTACCGGCAGTGGTGGACCTGGCTGCCATGCGCGAGGCGGTGAAGCGCCTCGGTGGCGATACCCATAAGGTGAACCCCCTGTCGCCGGTGGATTTGGTGATTGACCACTCGGTCACCGTAGATCGCTTTGGCGATGATGATGCCTTCGAGGAAAATGTGCGCCTTGAAATGTCGCGCAACCATGAACGTTACACCTTCTTACGCTGGGGGCAGCAGGCGTTCAGCCGCTTCCGCGTAGTGCCACCTGGCACCGGTATTTGCCATCAGGTCAACCTTGAATACCTGGGGCAAGCGGTGTGGAGCGAATTGCAGGGCAATGAATGGGTGGCCTATCCGGACACCCTGGTCGGTACCGATTCCCATACCACTATGATTAACGGTCTGGGCGTACTGGGGTGGGGCGTTGGCGGTATCGAAGCGGAAGCGGCAATGCTCGGACAGCCGGTCTCCATGCTGATTCCCGATGTCGTTGGCTTCAAGCTGACCGGCAAGCTGTGTGAAGGAATTACCGCCACCGACCTCGTGCTCACGGTCACCCAAATGTTGCGCCAGCTTGGCGTGGTGGGGAAATTTGTTGAATTCTACGGCGACGGTCTGGATTCGCTGCCGTTGGCTGACCGCGCCACTATCGCCAATATGGCTCCGGAATACGGGGCAACCTGCGGTTTCTTCCCTATTGATGACGTCACGCTCTCTTACATGCGCCTGAGCGGACGCAGCGATGAACAGGTCGCGCTGGTGGAGGCCTACGCCAAAGCGCAGGGCATGTGGCGGCACACTGGCGATGAGCCGGTATTCAGCCAAACGCTGGCGTTGGACATGGGCGATGTAGAGGCGAGCCTCGCCGGGCCGAAACGCCCGCAGGACCGCGTCGCGCTGGGCAACGTGCCGAAAGCGTTTAACGCCAACACTGAACTGGAAGTGAATGGCGCGGGTAAAGCAAAGCCGGCCGTCGCCTTTAGCCTCAACGGCGAGCAGTATGCCTTACCGGAAGGGGCGGTGGTGATTGCTGCGATTACCTCGTGTACCAACACGTCAAACCCGAGTGTGCTGATGGCCGCCGGGCTGCTGGCAAAAAATGCCGTTGCGCGTGGGTTGAAGCCGAAGCCATGGGTGAAAGCGTCGCTGGCACCGGGGTCGAAGGTGGTGTCGGAATACCTGGCCTATGCCGGGCTAACGCCGTACCTTGACCAGTTGGGCTTTAACCTGGTTGGTTATGGCTGTACCACCTGTATTGGTAACTCGGGACCCTTGCCTGATCCGATTGAAAGCGCGATTAAACAAGGCGATCTGACCGTTGGCGCGGTGCTGTCCGGTAACCGTAACTTTGAAGGGCGTATTCATCCGCTGGTTAAAACGAACTGGCTGGCTTCGCCGCCGCTGGTGGTTGCCTACGCGCTGGCGGGTAATATGACGGTCGATCTGACGCTGGATCCCCTGGGAGAAGATAGTCAGGGGAGACCGGTGTACCTGAAGGATATTTGGCCGGGCAGCGATGAAATTGCGCGCGCGGTGCAGCAGGTATCGACCGATATGTTCCACAAAGAGTACGCGGCAGTGTTTGCCGGCACACCTGAGTGGCAGGCGATTAGCGTGCCAGCCTCGGACACCTACAGCTGGCAGAATGATTCCACCTACATTCGTCAGTCACCGTTTTTTGACCAGATGGGCGTTGTGCCGGAACCGGTGAAAGATATCCAGGGCGCGCGCGTGCTGGCGATGCTTGGCGATTCGGTCACCACCGACCATATTTCCCCGGCAGGGAGTATCAAGGCGGATAGTCCGGCAGGGCGCTATTTACAGGAAAATGGCGTCGCCACCCGCGACTTTAACTCCTACGGTTCCCGTCGCGGCAACCATCTGGTGATGATGCGCGGCACCTTCGCCAATATTCGTATCCGTAACGAGATGGTGCCCGGCGTGGAAGGGGGCATGACCCGCCTGCTGCCTGGAGATGAGGTGATGTCCATCTACGATGCGGCGATGCACTATCAGGCGCAGGGAACGCCGCTGGCGGTGATTGCGGGTAAAGAGTATGGCTCGGGTTCCAGCCGCGACTGGGCGGCGAAAGGCCCGCGTCTGCTCGGCGTACGGGTGGTGATTGCCGAGTCGTTTGAACGTATCCACCGTTCCAACCTCATCGGTATGGGCATTCTGCCGCTGGAATTCCCACAGGGCCAAAGCCGCAAAACGCTGCAGCTCACCGGCGAGGAACGGATCGATATCGCCGGGCTACAGCAGCTGAAGCCGGGGGCAACGATCCCTGTCGTGCTAACTCGTGCAGATGGTCAGCAGCAAACCGTGCTGTGCCGCTGCCGTATCGATACGGCGACCGAGCTCACTTACTACCAGAACGACGGTATTTTGCATTACGTAATTCGTAATATGCTGAGTTAAAAAAACGGGGCCGATGGCTGGCCCCAAAACAGACGATTGCAAAAGTAAACGCTAACGTGGCATGTAGAACGGAAGCAGTGCGATAGCGCCGCCTGGCGCTATCGCGAAAACGGATTATTTAAAGGTGTAGACCACCCCCATACGCAGACGGAACTGGCGTTCGGTGGACTTGGATGAGCGCCCTATATCGCCGAAAGTGACGTACGGTTTCCACTCTTTCTTATCACCCAGCAAGTAGTCGAATTGCCACTCCTGCTCATAGTCATAGTGCTGATTGCCCCATAATATTTCATCGCCGTGCTTATAGATAAATTTATAAGTGGTGGAGAATCGGTCCCAGGTGTAGCGCAAATAGATATCACCACGGTTGACCGTACGGTGTTTGTTGGTGCTACAGGATTTATCACCGTTATAGCCGCAGTCGGGATCGTTGGCGTAATCGGTCATTTCAAAACGGTACATCCCGCCGATGGCCCAGTTTTCATTAAAGGTATACCAGGGCACGAAACCAAATTTCCATTCGGTACGTTCGTTATTGAATTCTGGTTGAATTAACGGTGATATCTTGAAGTTGTCAAATATAAAAGCGCGGGAAAGAGTAAGCTCAACCGCGTTGATCACCGGATCAGAAAACATCTTGTCTTTGGTGTCTTTGCCACCTGTTTTATATTTTGTTTCTATTGAGAAGTTAAAGTTATTCGGCAGGGCCGCTGACATGTTCAACTTGTCATAATGCGTCCGGTCGCGCGTTCGATATTCGTGTCGATAATCCAGACTTAGTGCTTTAATCGGTGATGAACCTTCCTCTGCCAGTGCAACCTGGCTAACTAATAAGACGCATCCTGCCATAAGGTATTTACGAGATAACATATTTTCCCTCTTATTGTTTAGACCACGAGATTAAGTCGTACATAAATGCTCCGCCCTGGAGTCGGAAGGTGACGGTATTATTGCCATTAACCATCTTGTCCGCGGGCAGTTCTATTTTTTCGTTATGGTATTTACCGCTACGGGTTGCGCCACGGTAAATAGCCTTATCGTTTTCGTATGCCAGCGTTTTAATGACTTTATTATTTAACAACACCTGCATGACGGGTTTGGTTGGGTGGTCCATACCGAAGTTACTGACGGCGGCGAACGCGACGTTTAAATAACGGGGCTGACGATCGGCGGTATCGCTAAAGCGAATCGACCAATCGCCGGGCTGGGTCTGCGTGTAATACCAGTCCTGATACGGGTCGCTGCGTCCGATATCGAACGTCAGACTGGCGGGGACGCGATGCTGCCACTGCCAGCCTCGCGGAGCATTGCCGAAGCGGAACTCGCTGGCTGAACGGTCGGACTGGCCGATGGACCACAGCGGCGCGACGAAGGGCGGCAGCGTAATGTCCGCCAGCACCGTGGCATCATCCTGAATGTTGACCGTAGTGCTGTACAGCAGCCCGGGGCGCTGGCCTTCGCTAGCATAAACATCAAGCCGATACTGGCCTTTTACCACGTTGTTGAAGGCGATTCGGCCCTGCGCGTCGCTGGTGCTGCTCCAGGCATATCCCAGGGTCTGGACATCGGTCGGCTCGGTGAGCGAGGAACTGAGGATGACATTGACCTTTGTCGGTGAGAGCACTCGGCCAAGCACTTCAGCGCGTTGGGTGCTATAGCGGTCGTCTTTCACCCACGTGTAGGGCCAGGCGCGCTGTTCGGCTAGCGCCTGACGCTGGACGTCCTGTTTCAGCGTTTCGGCATCGCCCTGATTGAAGTACATAAACCACGGGCCGTATAGCTTCTGCCAGCCCGGCGGCGCAATCATATCGGGAGAGCCAAGGTGCGCGCCGGTCAGGTAGTTGAGGACGATGGCATCCTGATGAACCAGCAACTCTTGCTTGTTGCTGTCGCCGGAAAAGTACTCCGGTGAGGCGGGAATCAGCCATGCGCCGAGCCCATCGCCATAGACTCCCCAGAAAGGCAGCTGTCGCTGATAGCCGGCGAAATCATACTTGCTATAGACGTCACCAGAGGGTAAACGCCAGGTTTCATCCTGGATTTTGGGTAACTTTTCTAATGCGCTATACAGCAAAGGAATACCATCGCGCTGGCCGTTAAACAGATGATTCATGCGCAGAGGGTCAAAGCGGTATACCACCCTAAGCTCACTGACTAATACCGGTTTGGGTGTTTTATTTTCCGCTACGACGTAGCTATAAAATCCGTTACTGCCTTGCGGAATAATATAGTGGTATTCCAGCGCTAGCTTTTCAGCGTTTTCTCCCTGAAACATGATGTGCAGCCGCTGCGGAGTATTTTCAATGAGCGTGAATTTGTTGGCAATAAATGGCGTAACGCGCCCTGAGTGATAATCAAGGTAACCGCTGCGAATTTTGTCAGGGTCGCGCTGGGTGCCGGATAAATGTGCCAGCAGGTTATTATTGCCCATCTCCAGGTGGGTGATATTTCCCGATGCTGCAAGGGTGATTTTCAATTTGCCATTATCAATAAGATATTTATCTTGTTG
>NZ_JANEWH010000202.1:0-5830 GCF_028069715.1 Kluyvera sp. Awk 3
ATAAAAAAGAATTTGCGTTAGCGGCTATTTGAAATACAGGCCCGACGTCGTACGCCGCCGGGCCGGCGTTCATCATGCCGCGTGGTTAGCTGCGCTATCCAGCAGGGCCATCTCTTCGCTATTCAGCAGCTTTTCGATATTGACCAGAATCAGCATCCGGTCGCCCAACGCGCCAAGCCCGGTGAGATATTCCGTAGACAGCGTTACGGCAAACTCGGGTGCCGGACGAATCTGCTCCGCCGCCAGCGACAGCACATCGGAAACGCCGTCAACTACGATCCCGACGACACGCTGACCGAGATTCAGTACGATCACCACGGTGTTGTCGTTGTACTCAACGTCCTGCTGGCTGAACTTCACCCGCAGATCGACAATCGGCACGATCACGCCGCGCAGATTGGTGACGCCTTTAATAAAGGCTGGCGTGTTGGCAATGCGTGTGACCTGGTCGTAACCCCGAATCTCCTGCACCTTCAGGATATCGATACCGTACTCTTCGTTGCCCAGGGTAAATACCAGAAATTCCTGACCTGTCGGTTCTCCCGCCAGTTTTGTTACATTCGTCATACCGGTCATGTTTTCTACCTTTTTTCTGCGTTTCAGGCGGCTGTGTTCGCCAGACGTTTATCACGATTCAGTCCCTGCAGGGCGGAGACGTCAACAATCAGCGCGACGCTACCGTCGCCAAGAATGGTCGCCGCCGATATGCCCGGCACTTTGCGATAGTTGCTTTCCAGGTTTTTCACCACCACCTGGTGCTGACCAATCAGCTGATCGACCAACAGCGCATAGCGACGACCCGCGCTTTGCAGGATGACCACAATGCCCTGCGTGGCCTCGGTTTTCGCGCCCTGTACATCGAAAGCTTTCCACAGCTCCACCAGCGGCAAATATTCGCCGCGTACTTCCAGTACACGTTCGCCGCCCGCCAGCGGATGCAGATCCTCTTCACGCGGCTGCAAAGACTCCATCACCGCGTTGAGCGGCAGGATAAAGACCTCTTCGCTAACCTTCACCGACATGCCATCAAGAATCGCCAGCGTCAGCGGCAGCAGAATGCGGATCGTCGTCCCGGCCCCCTGCTTCGATTGGATTTCAACGTGGCCGCCCATCTCCTGAATATTTCGTTTGACCACGTCCATACCCACGCCACGCCCGGAAACGTCGGTCACCTGCTCGGCGGTGGAGAAGCCTGGCGCAAAGATCAGCATGCCGACCTCTTCATCCGTCATGCTTTCATTCACGGCCATTCCCTGCGACACGGCTTTTGCCAGAATACGTTCGCGGTTCAGCCCCGCGCCATCGTCAGTGACTTCGATACAGATATTGCCACCCTGATGTTCCGCAGAGAGAATCAGGTTACCCACAGCAGATTTCCCGGCCGCCAGACGCGTTTCCGGTAGCTCAATACCATGGTCCAGGCTATTGCGCACCAGGTGAGTCAGCGGGTCAATAATGCGTTCAATCAGGCTCTTGTCCAGTTCAGTGGAGCTGCCCATCAGCGTCAGCTCCACCTGCTTGCCAAGCTTACCCGCCAGATCGCGCACCAGACGCGGGAAGCGGCTAAAGACATATTCCATCGGCATCATACGGATGGACATCACCGATTCCTGCAGGTCGCGCGCATTGCGCTGAAGCTGGCCCATGCTGGTGATCAGATCGCCATGCGAGACCGGGTCCAGCGCGTTGGAACGCTGGGCCAGCATCGACTGAGTAATGACCAGCTCGCCAACCAGGTTAATCAACTGATCGACCTTCTCAACCGCCACGCGGATACTGGTAGATTCACTGCTGCGCGCTGCCGGTTTTTCACGCTCTACGCGGGGTGCCGTCTGGCTTGCTGCAACGGCCGGCGCCGCCGGGGCGACAACCGGCAGTTCGACGATCTCTTCGGCTATTTCCACCAGCGCAGGCTCAGTGGCCGCGGCAACGGTGGTGAACGCTATCTGGTCGGCCTCGATTACGAAACACAGCACGGCGACGATATCGTCCTGATCCACGCTACCGTCGAGCACCGCGGTGAGACTATCGGCCGTTTTGTTGACCTGGCTCAGCGTCGCCAGATTACCCAGCTCCTCTTCCAGCATATCGGGTTCACCGGCCTTCAGGCGCGACAGCGTGATCTGGGTTTTGCCGGCGGCGGCGGTATCGATCCCAACCGTCTCGGTCTGCATACTGTTGTCGACCACGCTCAGGCGGGCGCTTGCGGCCACCGGTGGGACGCTTTCGCCTTTCGCCTCCAGCGCCAGTTGCCGCAGGGCGTTGCAGATATATTCGAAGCTGGCAGCATCCGGTTCGCTGGAGCTTTTATAGGCGTCGAGCTGTTCCTGCATAATATCTTTGGTTTCCAAAAACAGGTTGATAATATCGGTGTTGAGCTTCATCTCCCCACGGCGTGCCTCATCCAGCAGGTTCTCCATCAGATGCGTCGTTTCCTGCAGCACGGAGAAGCCGAAGGTGCCCGCCCCGCCCTTGATCGAGTGTGCCGCGCGGAAGATCGCGTTCAGCTGTTCAGCGTCAGGGTCATCCACCGCCAGATCCAGCAGATGCTGTTCCATATCGGCCAACAGCTCGTCGGCCTCATCAAAAAATGTTTGATAAAAATCGCTGATATCCATGCTCACGCAATCACCTCGAGTCGGGTTGTGGCGCCGTAGTACCTGATGCAGACGGTGAGGTCGTCGGCGACGGTAATACGCTTAAAGGTTCATTCTGGCTCTCGGCATTCTCATGGAGAATGGCCTGCTCAGCCTGGTTATTCAGCACCAGCAGGCTGATGCGACGGTTAATCGCATCATTGCCGCCGTGCTCTGATAAGCGCATCGAGTTTGACATCCCAATTACGCGTAAAACTTTGCCATCATCCAGCCCGCCGGCCACCAGTTCGCGGCGCGAGGCGTTGGCGCGATCCGCCGACAGCTCCCAGTTACTGTAGCCACGTTCACCAGTGGCATACGGGTAGTCGTCAGTGTGGCCGGCCAGGCTGACCTTATTGGGAATTTCGTTCAGCACCGGCGCAATGGCGCGCAGGATATCGCGCATGTAGGGTTCCACTTCCGCGCTGCCGGTTTTAAACATCGGTCGGTTCTGGCTGTCGATAATCTGAATGCGCAGCCCTTCCTGTACGAGGTCAATCTTCAGGTGCGGACGCAGCGCGCGCAGCTTGGGATCGGCCTCAATCAGCTGGTCCAGTTCGCCACGAATACGTTTCAGGCGGTTGGTTTCCATCCGTTTTTTCAGGTCGTCAATATTTGGCTGCTTGTGTACTTCGCCCTGCTGCTGGGTGACATCATCCCCGCCGCCGGGAATCGGACTCTCGCTGTTCGCCATCCGCTGGCCGCCGGTGATCGCGGTGGCCAGCGGCGTACGGAAGTACTCCGCTATCTGAATCAGCTCTTTCGGGCTGGAGATGGAGATCAGCCACATCACCAGGAAGAACGCCATCATTGCCGTCATAAAGTCGGCATAGGCAATCTTCCACGAGCCATGGGCGCTGCCGTGAGATTTATGTTTGCGCCGCTTAACGACGACAATAGGATGCGCTTGATTCTTCATGCGTCCTCGGTGGTCGTTTGCTGTTGCCCCGCCGGGTTACGCACCGCGCGGACGTGCTCTTCCAGCTCGATAAACGACGGGCGTTCGCTGGTGTAGAGCGTTTTTCGGCCAAATTCGACGGCGATAGGCGGCGCGTAGCCGTTGAGGTTAGACAGCAGCGTAATTTTGACGCACTGCATCATCTTGGTCGTTTCCGCGCTCTTTTGACGCAGCACGCTCGCGAGCGGTGAGACGAAACCATAGGCCAGCAGGATCCCGAGGAACGTACCGACCATCGCGTGGGCAATCAGCGCGCCCAGTTCTGCCGCCGGACGGTCGGCTGATCCTAAGGCGTGCACCACGCCCATGACCGCCGCAACAATACCAAACGCCGGCAGTGAGTCGCCCACCAGCGCCAGACTGTTGGCTGGCACTTCGCTTTCACTTTCGTGGGTTTCGATCTCTTCATCCATCAACGCTTCAATTTCGAAGGTGTTCATGTTGCCGCTGATGATCAGGCGCAGGTAATCGACGATAAATTCCAGCATCACGGTATCCGCGAGAATGCGCGGATAGCTGGCGAAAATTTCGCTCTCTTTCGGATTCTCGATATCGCGCTCGAGCGAAAACATCCCCTGCTGACGTGACTTGGCCATCAGGCGATAGAGCAGCGCCAGCAAATCCATATACATCGTTTTGGTGTACTTTGAACGCCGGAACAGTAAAGGCAATGCTTTCAGGGTGCCCTTAATCGCCTTGCCGTTGTTTCCCACGATGAAAGCGCCAACCCCCGCCCCGCCGATAATAACCAGCTCGGCCGGTTGATACAGTGCTCCAAGGTGTCCGCCAGTCATCATATAACCGCCGAAAACTGTCCCCAAAACAACCAGGTAACCTATTAAGATCAGCACGCTATCATCCTTCCACTGTTGACTAAGAGAGGAGACAGATGAGCAATTTCACCCACACGCAGGTAAAAAAAAGCAGCGGCCATAATGGCCGCTGCTGGAGTGTTTTCGTCACACCGTGTGGGGTTAAACAGCTTGCTCTATCTGTTCATCCAGCAGTTGTGGATTACTATCGGCAAGATCCTCAGAAAGTTTACGTCTTTTTACGGCTCGTGATGGCGGTTGGCATAAGCTGCATACAAAGCTACCAACGGGCTGGTGAGCGTGAGTCACAAAGTTACCGCCACAGGCGTTGCAACTGGAGAGTTCAAGCATGCCGCTTTCGACGAAACGGACTAACGTCCACGCGCGCGTCAGGGCCAACAGCGGCCCGGCATCCTGCTGCGGACACTGCTCAAGGTAAAGACGATAAGCCTTGATCACCGCATCAACGCCGGAACATTGCCCACTTTTGAGTAAGAACTGCCAGGCATTACAGAACATGGAAGAGTGAATATTCTGCTCCCAGGTCATAAACCAGTCCGTGGAGAACGGTAGCATCCCCTTCGGCGGCGGGCTGCCGCGAAGTTCTTTGTAGAGCTTAATCAGGCGACCACGACTCAGCTGTGTTTCGCTTTCCAGCATTTGCAAACGCGCGCCCAGGGTAATCAGCTCCATAGCAAGCTGAATATCGCGCGCTTCCTGAACAATGCTTTTTTCGCTCATGATCAGGCCCTTTTCTTACGGGCAGGTTCGCCTGTATGACTGGCCTGATTCAGCAGTCGTGTGGAGAGCAGAATACCGGTGTGAATTTGCTGTAAATCGTCAACGCGTGACTCCTGCGTCAGACGGGTGATGGTTTGGGAGTCATCAAAACGGAACTGACAAACCAACTGATTGGTTTCGGCCAGTTTAACCATCTGCGGGAGCGTCAGTTCCCCGAGGACTTTCGCCATATCCTCGTTGATACCGAGGCGGAACATGGCTGAAGCCTTATCCTGACCGATCAAACGCTGTGCAAGAAGCAAGTAAGACAAGTTGATGTCATAGATGTGCTTTAGCAACTCGGATGTATGCATTTTCCCCATCCCGAATAACCAATTTGTACTTTTATGCGGAAAATCCGCATACCCCGTGATGTCGTCGGGCAAGGCCCGATAAAAAAGAATCGGTCAAAATGCATAGCCGATTAGGTGAATCTCATGCCCCATCGCCGGGCAACGTTTTGAACGCACGGCCCGACAAATCTAAACATTTCTTACAATTTACTAAGATTTTTCCTAATTCGACGCAACTTTACTCGCCAGATGTGACACATACAATGTTACTTCACTGTTAATTTGAAATTTATGTGATCTCCATCACAAAATCAAACCGTATTTTTACACTGTATCCATCAGTCATAGTTG
>NZ_JANEWH010000203.1:0-5733 GCF_028069715.1 Kluyvera sp. Awk 3
ATGATAATGTTAGTCGGTTCACAGTAATTTTTCGCTAGCACATATTTCGGTATTTCCTGGCGAATGCGTTCTTTTTTCCCCTTCCCGCTTACCCGATCGCCCATCAATCCAATCTATTAATTCAGATATGCTTCAAATGATTGTTAAAAATAATTGAGTTAAAAATAATAACCCACAAAAACTATTTCAGGCAGGCCACAGTTTTCCTCACAGACGATGTCAGAATAGATGCCAACTTACTGATACTCCACTTACTTTTTCCAAGGAACGCTCATGCCGTCTCGACTGACTACCGCCCTACTCGCCTGCTTTGCGATCTTGCCCGTTACCCTGCACGCCTATGCCGAAGATGCTGTCGATAAAGCCAATAACCCCCTGCACCTTGCCAGCTCTTTTGCGGTGCAGGATTACTACACGCCTGAAATCGATGGCACCAACCAGCACACCAACGATGTGCTGTTCCGCGCGACTATCCCCATCGACAGTAACGACCTTATTGCGGTACCGCAAATTATGCGCGTAACGGTGCCGATGGCGACTCGCCCGCAAAGCAGCGGCGGCTACGACAGCGGCATTGGCGATATCAATCTGTTCGATATTTTTTTGCTCAAGCAGGATGGCGTCAAACTGGGCGTTGGGCCGCTGCTAACGACCAACAGCGCGGCAAAGGAGGAATTGGGTACCGGGCAATGGCAGGCCGGGCTGTCGGCGGTGGCGGTCAATACCTCGCCGCGCTGGCTGACCGGCGCGCTGGTACAGTGGCAAAAAAGTTTTACCGGCGATAGCGATCGCGCCCATGTTGAGACGGCGACGCTGCAACCGTTCCTTATCTACAAAATGTCCCGCGGCTGGTTTTTGCGCTCCACCGCGATCTGGAGCTACAACGTCAAAAATGATGACTATGTGATCCCACTTGGGCTAGGCGGCGGGCGGGCGATACTGGTCGGAGACTATATTGTTAACAGTTTTATCGAGCCGCAGTGGACGGTAGCACACAGAGGGGACTATCAGCCGGAGTTCACGCTGTATGCAGGGTTCAGCATCATGCTGAAATAGGCCCGCAATAAGCGCCGGGAGGCGCTTATTGCGTAGTATCAAGCTAGCTTAAGACTGAAGGTGCGGGACTGACACGGCCGGAAAACGGTGGTGCTGTCCGGGGCTGCCTCCTGCTCGCCGTACGGTTTTTCATCCATTCCGGTTTCATGACACTGGATAACGCGGCGGCTATACGAAACCGCCGCCTCGCAGGATACGCTATCGGAAGGGTTGAACAGCCGCAAAATAAGCTCATCGCGATCTTCCGCTTTTTTCAATGCGCTAAGCTGGCAGCCAACCGGTGACATGCTTAACAGGCTATAGCTATCGGGTACGGTGAAATCGGCTTTGTTCAGCTTCATCGCATCCCATGGAATTTTGTTATAGCACTGAATAGGGGTAAGCCAGGCCCGCGCCTGCTGTGCCACCCCGGCATTAAGTGGGGTCCCGCTGTAGCTGAACAGGCTGAAGCGGCAATGTAACGCGCCGCGCATCTGGGAATCAGGGACCGGTAGTTTGATCCCTGAAGGGCGGCCAGGGCGCAGTAATAAATCCTCTTTGCCCAGTAAACCCACGCCGCGCATCAGCGTTAAAGCGAAGGTTTTTTTCTCCTCGCCAATCACTTCAAATTCCCGTAGCCCTTCGCTAAACAGTGCAAGACCGTTACGTCCTTCCTGCAAGGCCGCGTAATTCAGCAGGTTCCAGACCGGCACAGGCGCTTCCTTCCAGCCCTCCGCCTGCCAGTTCGCCATCGTGTCATCGCGTACCGGACGCACGACGGTGCCAAACTGGGTGTCGGCCAGTACCTCCTCGGTACGGAACGGCGTTGGGATCAGCACGCGCACGCGGTGGTCGTCGGCCTGATTATCGAGGCGGACTTCCACGTCAATACGACGGGTGTTATGGCTGAGCGTGACCGCTATTTCTACCCCCAGCTCACCATTGCGCTGACGCGCCGTGCGTTCGCTCAGGTTAGCGGGGACCGACATACGATAACGAATCACGGCGCGGCTTTGCCAGGCGTCGTGAATGACCTCATGTTCAAACACTGTCCCGGCCGAAGTAAGCAGCCACTCTTCCCGTGAGGGCGAGTAATCATACTCATCGCCGTCATCAGCGCCCTCTTCTATCTCCAGCACGCGTTGATAAACAATGCCCGAGTCTTTATCGCGTAGCTGCAAGGTCCCGTCGTCGTTGAGGTCGATCTGCCAGAAGGCATTTTCCAGCAGCGCCTCGGTTGGGGCGGCGGCCGGCACCTGGTTACCCGCCGCATTCGGCTCGATATACAACGTGCAATAGCCCATCGATGGCAGAATCTGTTTAAGCTGGATGTCGTACTCCATAAACGGCTCATAGTTACCGTAATGGACAATCTGGCGATCAATCAGCCCTGGGTCGAGTTCCCGCGCCGCGCAAATAAAGTAGGGGATCTCATGCCCTTTATTGTCCAGCAGCCGGAACTGGCTCGCACGCAGGCGAATCGTGGTGTTGATCACCTCTTCGCGCGGCCACGGCATCAGGTTAAACATGACCAGCTTGTCGTCCTCGCTGTGCGCCATATTGTCCGTTATCTTGCGTAGGTAGAAACGAATCAGGTTATCGGCCATGTCTTCAGCGAGGATAAAGCGCGAGGCAATTTCACGATGAACCTTGTCGCTACAGCAGCAGCCAATACTGTCGTGAGCGTGGTTTTTTAAGATCTCTTTCCACATTTTCTCCAGCAGGCCATGGTGATATTCAAAGCCCATGCTCCAGGCAAGCGTCGCCAGCGGCTCCAGCAGGTTGATGATTTTATTCTCAATGCGCGCATGGGCGATTTTGATATCCATACGCGTGGAACCGATAGTGCGGTGTACGCGCATGTATTTGCCGTCGATGAACTCGCCGTGGAGCGTCGCCAGCTCATCACGATGAGCCTCGATTTGCTCAAACACCTCTTCGAAACGGCTCATCACAAACTGCCGCTGCGGGTAGATCTCCCGCAGTTTATCCATCACCGCAAAGATGTTTTGCTGTAACGGCATCTGGTCATGGCCGTTCGGGAGCAAAATCTCTTTGGTCACCGAGGCTTTTTCCAGCACCTCAAAGTAGTTGTCGAGGCGTTTACGCAGCCCGGCTTCATCCTCCGGTAAGTACTTACCAATCGCGTAGCCCAACGGCAGCACCTGAGCGGCAACTTCACTGCCGTCCTGGCTTTGCCATAAAAACTCGGTCTTATCGGTACCGTGGCGCTCTGAACATCCACGCCAGAACATCGCGCGGGTGATGCCAAAGCCGTTATAAATGTGCGGTAGCTGCCCGGACATACCAAACGAGTCGGGAAGGTAACCAATCTTCATCGGTTCGCCAAATGCCATACAGTCGCGGATGCCGTACATCAGATTACGGACAATGGATTCACCCGAAACGATAGTGGTATCCGTTTGCGTATACCATGGCCCAATAATCAGTTTTCCGGCCTGGACAAGCGACTTAACGCGCTGCCGATTTTCCGGTTTAACGGCAAAATAGTCCTCCAGTACCGCCGTTTGCCCATCCAGGACGTAGTATTTATAGTCGGCATCCTGCTCAAGACGCGTGAGGATCTCTTCCATATTGTTGACCAGTAAAATACGCGACTCTTCCGTCGTGAAATACCACTCTCGATCCCAGTGCATATGCGGCGTTATGTGAACGCGAGATACTGCTTTCATCTTCGTTTCCTGTTTAATCAGTGCTTACGGCATCACGCTGTCGGTGACGTATTTCCCTTTTCTGACCGCCTGACGTCGCCAGAGCAGCAGCACCACGGTGGAAATCACTGTCCCAACCAGCGCAGCACCAAACCAACCTGCCGCGGCGACATAAGCGCTTAGTCCGCCATGCTGCAGTAAAAATAAGGAGAAAATCCCGGCGCCAGGCGTTGAGAGTCCAATCCCCATGGCGCCGACAATGGCTCCGGTCGCCATCGATCCCAGGACAAAAGAGCCAATCACGCGAACCGGATCTTCAATCGCCATCGGAATCGCCCCTTCGGTGATCCCCGCCAGCCCCAGCAGCCAGGTGGATTTACCGGTCTCAATTTCAAACTGTTTAAACAGATTCGGCGCCAGCATGGTGGACGCGGTGACGGTAAAGGCAGATACCATTTTCACCGACGCGAAGATGGCATAAGGGCCATACACGCCGTTGGCCATCGCCCCCAGGCAAAACGCATAGGCCGCTTTGTTCACCGGGCCGCCGAGGTCGAACGAACACATAAAGCCGAGAATCACGCCCAGCAATAGCGCATTCGCCCCCGAGAGTCCGTTAAGCCAGGCGGTAAGCGAGTTGTTGACCCAGGCGACGGGTTCGCCAATGACAAACAGCATCAGGCTGCCTGCGGCCAACGTCCCGATGACCGGGTAGAGGTAGAAGGTCATGAAACCGTTAAAGCGGTTGCTAAGGCGAATATGCTGTTTCACCCAACGCATGAGGTACCCCGCGATTAAGCCGCCGGCCACCGCGCCTAAAAATCCCGCGCCGATCATATTGGCGGCGAGACCCGCGGCAAAACCCGGCGCCAGCGCGGGTTTATCCGCCAGTGAATAGGCGGTATAAGCAGCCAGAACGGGGACCATCAACGTGCCAAGCATGCCGCCGCCCAGCTTGCGGTACATCCACAGCCAGGAGTTTTCAAGGTCAAAGAGATGCTGCAGGCCAAAGATTTGCGCCAGCAGTACCGCCACCGCCAGCACCGTCCCGCCGGCGACGATCAGCGGCACCGCAAATGAAATCCCGCTAAGCAGCGCTTGCTTCAGTTCGGCTTTTACGCTTTTTTTCACCGCCTCTTGCGGCTGAGCGATTCTATTGCCTTGCGTCGGTTTCAACGCCAGCGCGCGTTCAATCAGCGCCTCGGCATGGCGCAGCGGTTCGGCGACCGGGACTGAAATAGCCGGAATGCCGTTAAAACGCTCGCTCTCTTTAATCGCCACTTCCGCCGCAAAAATACAGGCTCGCGCAGCATTCAGCTGTTGCGCGGTAAGGCGGCCTTCAATGCCGTTGGCCCCCTGCTTTTCCACCACCACGTTAACGCCCATCCGGCGTCCGGCTTTTTCCAGATACTCCGCTGCCATATAGGTGTGGGCGATACCTGCCGGGCAAGCGGTGACACAAACAATTGTCGGTGCGTCATCGCTGAGCGCTGCGACGCTTTTTTCTGGCTCAGCATCCAGCGCCGCCAGTAGTGCCTCGGGGCTATCGGCAGCCATCACCCGCTGTCGTACCTCATCATCGGCCAGACGGGTAGTCAGATCGGTCAGAATCTGGATATGCGTCGATCCCGCTTCTGCCGGCGGGATGGCCAGCAAAAAAATCAACTCGACCGGTTCAGGGCCATCGACCCCTTCCCAGGCCAGCGGTTCACGTAGCGTCGCCACAGCAAACGCCGCCTCTTTCACCGCCGCGGTTTTACCATGCGGTACCGCCAGTCCTTCACCAAGGGCTGTGGGCCCCAGGGATTCCCGCTCGAATACTTCCGCAAGATAAGCGTCCGCATCGGTAATTTTTCCCAGTTCAACCAGCCGCTGCGCAAGCTGGCGAATCGCGTCGTCGCGATCGGTAAAGCGGGCGTTTAGGCAAACCGCACGAGGGTGGGACAGGGTCGTCAGGTTCATCATGATCCTCACTGAATTGTCGTTATAGTGTGCAGCGATTGTGTCAGACAACATAATACATTTT
>NZ_JANEWH010000204.1:0-5491 GCF_028069715.1 Kluyvera sp. Awk 3
GTATATATTTATTCAATTATTCAAATTGATTATTTGTACAGCGACTTGCGGAATGAGTGATATGTTTTTCTGATATTAACGGCAACAGTAGTTTTGAGTGCCCTACCGTCGCCGCAGAATAATTAGCCGACCAGACCCGGGAAGATGGATTTGATACCGGTCACAATGAATTCAATCCCCAACGCCATCAGTAACAACCCCATAATACGGGTGACCACGTTAATCCCCGTTTGCCCCAGCATACGCACCAGCCACGGAGAAATACGGAAAATGCCCCAACAACACCAGGCGAATAGCGCAATAGATAAGGAAAAACCGAGGAGATAGGTTAGCGAATGATAGCGTGTACCCCATACGATCGTGGAGCTAATAGCACCCGGCCCCGCCATCAATGGCAGCGCCAGCGGCACAACCCCCAGACTTTCACGCACGGCAGTCTCTGATTTCTCCTGCTTGTTCTGCTTATCTTCTCCCAGCTTGCCGCTGATCATCGACATCGCAATCGAGACCACCAGGATCCCGCCAGCAATACGGAAGGAATCAATCGAGATACCGAAAAGTTGCAGGATCAGATCGCCAAGGAATAACGAAGTCAGGAGAATAATGGCAACCGACAGACTAGCCGTCAGGTTGGTTTTGTTGCGCACCGCTGCCGTTTGATAACTCGTCAGGCTGATGAAAACCGGAATCAGACCAACCGGGTTCACCAGTGCAAACAGTCCAATAAAGAACTTAAAGAAAATAGGAAAATCAAACAACGTCTGAATCACGTGAACCCCGGAGCATCATTAAAAGTTGTCGTTGATGAACAGTAAATCGAGAGTGGCGCAGACAATACCTTTTTTATCGACCATGTTCACCAGAATTGTCCAGAAAAATGAGGTAAAAACAGAGTGTTATAAATTTGTATAAAGTATGCTAATGTTTACGGCACCGATACTCACGAATGATTAACAGCTTCTACATTTTGCTAAAACAGCCCTGCTGAAAGGTGTCAGCTTAGCTTAAATTTGATTTAGATCACGCAAATCGTACTCAGAAGTGGGTAATCTGCTTACACCGAAAGAGAAACGACCTCATAAATAAGTCGTATTTTTTCCGGTAAGCTCCTTGGCTAAATCGAAGCTCTTTTAGTAAATCAAGTGGATCAGTTCGTGGGTAACGCTTTGTTTCCTTAACTTTTTCGCCAGCTGCAGGTGATTTGTCTATACTGACTTGTCGAGCAGATGATTCACTAAAAAAGTTTAACATTATCAGGAGAGCATTATGGCTGTTACTAATGTCGCTGAACTTAACGCACTCGTAGAGCGCGTAAAAAAAGCCCAGCGTGAATATGCCAGTTTCACTCAAGAGCAAGTTGACAAAATCTTCCGCGCCGCCGCTCTGGCCGCTGCAGATGCTCGAATCCCTCTCGCCAAAATGGCCGTTGCCGAATCCGGCATGGGTATTGTTGAAGACAAAGTGATCAAAAACCACTTCGCTTCAGAATATATCTACAACGCCTATAAAGATGAAAAAACCTGTGGCGTGCTGTCCGAAGACGACACTTTCGGTACCATCACTATTGCTGAACCTATCGGCATCATCTGCGGTATCGTACCGACCACTAACCCAACTTCTACCGCTATCTTCAAATCGCTGATCAGCCTGAAGACGCGTAACGCCATCATTTTCTCTCCGCATCCGCGTGCTAAAGACGCAACCAACAAAGCGGCTGACATCGTGCTGCAGGCTGCTATCGCTGCTGGCGCACCGAAAGATCTGATCGGCTGGATTGACCAACCGTCTGTAGAACTGTCTAACGCGCTGATGCACCACCCGGACATCAACCTGATCCTCGCGACCGGTGGCCCAGGCATGGTTAAAGCGGCATACAGCTCCGGTAAACCTGCTATCGGCGTAGGCGCTGGTAACACTCCGGTTGTAATTGATGAAACCGCTGATGTGAAACGTGCCGTTGCGTCCGTTCTGATGTCTAAAACCTTCGATAACGGCGTAATCTGTGCTTCTGAACAGTCTGTTGTTGTTGTTGATTCCGTTTATGACGCAGTACGTGAGCGTTTCGCGACTCACGGCGGCTACCTGCTGCAGGGTAAAGAGCTGAAAGCTGTTCAGGACGTTATCCTGAAAAATGGCGCGCTGAACGCGGCTATCGTTGGTCAGCCGGCATACAAAATTGCAGAACTGGCAGGCTTCTCTGTTCCTGAAACCACCAAGATTCTGATCGGTGAAGTAAAAGTCGTTGATGAGAGCGAGCCGTTTGCTCACGAAAAACTGTCTCCGACCCTGGCCATGTACCGTGCGAAAGACTTCGAAGACGCTGTTGATAAAGCGGAAAAACTGGTTGCGATGGGCGGTATCGGTCATACCTCTTGCCTGTACACCGACCAGGACAACCAGCCAGAACGCGTAGCTTACTTCGGTCAGATGATGAAAACCGCGCGTATTCTGATCAACACCCCGGCTTCTCAGGGTGGTATCGGCGACCTGTATAACTTCAAACTCGCACCTTCCCTGACTCTGGGTTGTGGTTCCTGGGGTGGTAACTCCATCTCTGAAAACGTTGGTCCTAAGCACCTGATCAACAAGAAAACCGTTGCTAAGCGAGCTGAAAACATGTTGTGGCACAAACTTCCGAAATCTATCTACTTCCGCCGTGGCTCTCTGCCAATCGCGCTGGATGAAGTGATTACCGATGGCCACAAACGTGCGCTGATCGTGACCGACCGCTTCCTGTTTAACAATGGCTACGCTGACCAGATCACTTCTGTTCTGAAAGCGGCTGGCGTTGAAACCGAAGTGTTCTTCGAAGTTGAAGCTGACCCGACTCTGACCATCGTCCGTAAAGGTGCAGACCTGGCGAACTCGTTCAAACCAGATGTGATCATCGCGCTGGGCGGCGGTTCCCCGATGGATGCAGCGAAAATCATGTGGGTTATGTACGAACACCCGGAAACCCACTTCGAAGAGCTGGCGCTGCGCTTTATGGACATCCGTAAACGTATCTACAAGTTCCCGAAAATGGGCGTGAAAGCAAAAATGGTTGCTATCACCACCACTTCCGGTACCGGTTCTGAAGTGACTCCGTTTGCGGTAGTAACCGACGACGCAACCGGCCAGAAATACCCGCTGGCTGACTACGCGCTGACTCCAGACATGGCGATTGTTGATGCCAACCTGGTGATGGATATGCCGAAGTCCCTGTGTGCGTTCGGTGGTCTGGATGCGGTAACTCACGCCCTGGAAGCTTACGTTTCCGTACTGGCTTCTGAGTTCTCCGACGGCCAGGCACTGCAGGCTCTGAAACTACTGAAAGAAAACCTGCCAGCGTCCTACCACGAAGGTTCTAAGAACCCGGTAGCGCGTGAGCGTGTTCACAGTGCAGCGACTATCGCCGGTATCGCGTTTGCGAACGCCTTCCTGGGTGTATGTCACTCTATGGCGCACAAGCTGGGTTCTCAGTTCCACATTCCTCACGGTCTGGCGAACGCCCTGCTGATCAGCAACGTTATTCGTTATAACGCCAACGACAACCCGACTAAACAGACTGCATTCAGCCAGTACGACCGTCCGCAAGCACGTCGTCGCTACGCGGAAATCGCTGACCACCTGGGTCTGTCTGCTCCGGGCGACCGCACTGCAGCGAAAATTGAAAAACTGCTGGGCTGGCTGGACGAAATCAAAGCTGAACTGGGTATTCCTAAGTCTATCCGTGAAGCTGGTGTGCAGGAAGCTGACTTCCTGGCACACGTTGACAAACTGTCTGAAGATGCGTTTGACGACCAGTGCACCGGCGCTAACCCGCGTTACCCGCTGATTTCTGAACTGAAACAGATTCTGCTGGATACCTACTACGGTCGTGAATTCGTTGAAGGCGCTCCGGCAGCAGAGAAGAAAGAAGCCGCTCCGGCGAAAGCTGAGAAAAAAGCGAAGAAATAATCCGCTTTAACGCTCGCTGAAAAGCATAAGCAAAAAGCCCCATCATCATGATGGGGCTTTTTTTTATTCCGTAAACATCAACGGAAAACCACGCACGTTTGGCTCCGCATATCCATCAGGGCCTCAAACGTACGTAGAGGCGTTTAACAAGAACGGCAGGTCATACGGTGCTGGTCCTGAATAACAGCCAGAGAGCCCTTTTCAAGCGCCTCCTTGTAATGCTTACGGCAAACGGATACATAACGCTCGTTGCCACCAATCACCACCTGCTCACCCTCATTGTACGGCCGCCCTTCCTGATCGAGTCGCAGCACCATGCTGGCTTTACGACCGCAGAAGCAGATCGTTTTTAACTCAACCAGTTTGTCAGAGAGCGCCAGTAAATATTGGCTACCGCTAAACAGCTCGCCGCGAAAATCCGTTCTCAGCCCGTAGCACAATACCGGAATATCCAGGTTATCTACCACGTCAGAAAGCGCGTAGACCTGTTCACGCGTCAGAAACTGGCATTCATCGACAAGCACGCAGTTAATGCGTTCACGCGCATTCTCAGCGCTAATTTCGGCAAACAGATTACTGGTCTGATTAAACAGCTTCGCAGGCGAAGAGAGGCCAATTCGCGAGCTCACTTTCCCGGCGCCAAAGCGATCGTCTATTTCTGCGGTATAAACGATAGTGCGCATACCGCGCTCCTGGTAGTTGTATGACGACTGCAACAGAGCGGTCGACTTCCCGGCATTCATTGCTGAGTAGTAGAAATAAAGTTGTGCCATTGGCTGCAAAATCCTAATCGATGCGTTTTTTAAACGGCGTGCAGTGTAGCATATTTTGCCCACAGTCTTCCTGTGTCCTCTTCACCATTGCAGGATGAAGACACCTCTCGATTATGAGCCTGATACAACTGAAATATTCAGAAAAACCGATATATTACGTCACTGTCGTTTTCGCCCTACCTATTTATCCCCGGCACGAAGGTAACTTCATCATAAATCTGAAATAGTTAACCACTTTTACCCTCCGCCGCCGCATACAGCTGGCGGACCATCACGGCAAAATTAGCTAGCGAGGTTAATAGTTGAAAAGATGAATGAGTCTGTCTAAAAAAATGTGATCGCCGCCAATTTGTGTAGCGACTTGCAGGACATTGTTATCCATAAATTAAACAGTCACAGGTTGAAATAACATCGTCATAACTATGGGCTTAAAGCCGATAACCCTGATGCTGCCTGCGGTATTGCCATTGTCCGCACGGTAAAATCGTTTTCACCGCCATGCAATTTACCCATACAGGCTCTGAGGCAAATAGGTTAATAGTGTTAAGGAATGCGCTGCAAAAGCCCGGACAGGCCGTGAAGTGGTTGAGTCACGCAATCATTCATTGTCGATAAAGTAATGCACAAAATGGATGCATACCAGCTAATACATAAGGTTGATATTTACCCGTACGGGGGTATATTTATACACATCCCATCATCTCCGCCCCGCTCGTTATCCCGCTACGCCTCCTGACAATTAGTGCGGGAAAGATGAGGAACCTGGCCCACAATTTAAC
>NZ_JANEWH010000205.1:0-5486 GCF_028069715.1 Kluyvera sp. Awk 3
AGCGAAAACTCTAAATAGTGATGATGAGGTGTTTTGTGATATCATTGAAGAGAATCAACCAGGTATGTAAGAACCGGAAGTCTGCGTCTTCTGGCTACCTTTCACCATGAGGCACGGAGAGTCGGAAATGGTTTATTTGATTGATATGCGGATTAGATATCGCACTGATGATGGTGCGATATGGCTCCAGGATGATGAAGGATCGCTAATTATCCTGACGGTGATAATGAACAGACTGCTTTCATATCTTATTGAACAACGAGGCCAGGTAGTGACCCGTGATGAGTTGCTGCAAAACGTCTGGGATATACATGGGCTGCACTCGTCAAATCACACTCTGAATAAGTACCTTTCTGAGCTCAGAAAACATTTTAAAAATTTTGGCGTTACGTCTGAGTGTATCGCGACAATTCCCAGAATTGGCTTTATGTTTAACGGCGATATAGAGGTACAGATTCTTGCTGACGATCAGCTGGATACCGGGTCCGAAAAAAAACTCGATAGTAATACCGATAATAGTGTCAACGGCGGTACAAAAAAAACCTACGTCTCCTTTATCTCCAGTCGATTATTTATTAGTGCGGCAATCGCATTAGGTGTCATTGCAACGGGGATTCATTTTATACCTGCTGACTTACTGCATCAGGAAAATGTGCAGGCTCAGAAGAAAGATGTGCCAACGTTTCTTCTTTTCAACTATGATCAATGTTCGGTTTACACCACGCAAAATAACTCTGCCGCGTTTTCAGATCGCAAGAAATCACTATTTCTTGAACTTGTTAAAGAGAGTGATATTGCTTGTCTGAAAGATACATCATTCCTGTATCAGGTTTCTGAGGCGTATCTTTACGGTCGCGAAGGCAGAGCGTTCATCAGCAGGTGTACGCTGAAAGATAATAAATATATTTCATGCCTGAATTTTTACTGGAGCGGATATGAAAGTAAAACCTGAAAAAAAATGGATTGCGATAGTAACTTCAGGACTGATAATCATATCGGCGGGGTTATTGTGGCATAAAAGTGCGCAGAAACCAGGTATGAAAGTAAATTGCTCAACCATCCTTCATTATGACCATGCAAAACCAGACTATATTTCTACTCTGGAGTTAACGTTCAGGCTGGACAGTGATTTTGAAGGGCTGGTCGTTCTCTCAGGCAGCATCGATACAGCAACTGGCAGGCAGACTGTCTCACGTAACATCATGTTTGATTATGATATTAAGGTTCCCGGTGAAATAATCGTGAGAAACATGAGTTATATAAAAACATCAAGGGACAATGCTGATGATGAGATTATCAAACAGAGTTTCTTCTTTGTTCCTGAAGGAACCGAGCGCCAGTTACGCTTAAGTCCATTAGGCAATGCCTGGCTCTTAGGAAACCCACAGTCCCCCTTTGTGCTGTGTGTTAACCAAAAATGATAAGCAGATTACTTTCCTGTCACGCATCAAACGTGTCGTTCATGGCAGTCGCAACCTGTTGTCTGATGTGAGGTTCCGTTTGGTCGAGCAGCGTCAGCCACTCCTTTTTCATTCTTCGCAGATACATCTCCACAGTCCGCATCCTCACAAGATAGAAAAACGAGTGATTAACTAACTATGGTTTAGAGCGCTAACTCGCCATAAAAAAAAGCCCCGTGGTCTCTCACGGGGCAAATCTTTCAGGGAAAACAGTTATCCACTTAGCGCAGGCCGAACAACTCTTTATTCCTTTGCTCCAGGTATTCTTCCATGGTCGCCAGCGCATTGATTCGACCAAAAGCCGCTAACAGGTATACGGTAGCCGACTGCTGTAGCGTCGTTTTGTCCGCCGTCTCCGTGATGCTGCTGGATAAAAACCAGGTGTTTGCCGCCTGCTGACACAGCGTTTTCACCGATTCCGGAAACTCTCGCGCCTCCAGTTCATGTAACAACCGACGGAATGCCGCATCACCTCGATTCTCCTCTCGTGCGTAAAAGATGATATCCATGATGACGTCCATAATGATGCGCAACTCTTCAGCGTAAATATTCATAGCGTTCTCGATACCACAGCACATCAGCGGTAGTTAAATGCATCAGAATGCGTATTTGATCCCCAGCATACCCTGTGTATCGCTATAGCCTTTATCCCCAATCTGCTGAGCGACATTTCCCCAGATATGCAGATTTTTGCCTATCTGGCCTTCAACGCCGGCTTTCAGCTCGCCGATATTGCGTGTTCCAGCCTGATAGTTCGTGACGCCATTCATGGCGACACCGTAGGACCGGGTGTTATAGATCCAGTTAGCCTCAACAAAAGGCTGGAACTCACGCTCTTTCCCCTCATCCACGGCGATATGGCCTTTGATAAATGCCTTCATCCCCAACCGCGTTTGCAGATTACCGTCGCCTTTGTCTTCTACTCGCGTACCATTGGCTTCCGTGTGGGTATCGGCCTTCACCCCCATCCACGTGAGTTGCGCTTTCGGCTGGAGCCAGTAGGTAGAACGCCCGTCGCTACGCTCTCCCATCAGGAAGCTATAGCCACCTTCAACGGAGGCGGTGATACCATCGGAATCGTATTTCTCGCTGGCTAATCCCTGGCCGTACACCTTGTTATTGAACCAGTTATACAAGATCCAGCTGTCCAGATAAGTACCGGTTTTGTTCTCATCATTGGCGTACCAGGTTCCATACAACCCGACGCTGTACCCCGTCACCTGACCGCGAGAGTGATAGCGACTGACATCAGAGCGCGTGTTGCTCTGATTGTTACCGTAGCCCGCCATCAGACCCAGATGCCAACGATCCAGACCGTCGGTACTCCATTGCGCCAGATCGCCGCCCAACTGCAAAACGTAGCGATTGCTTTGCGTGCTCAATTGGCCGCTGGAATCTTTAAAACGCGTGTGACCCCCAACATTACGCATCCACAGGCTGGTCGTTTTCACTTCTCCCGTCAGCATGTCTATATACTGCGTATCGCCCAGACGATCGTGCAGCCGGGTCGTAAACATCGTGTTAGCGGCGGCCAGGTTAGCAATATACGAACCACTTTCCGGACGCAGCGTCGGCTGCTCAGGCGCGGGAGGTTCGGGTATCGGTTTTTCAGGATCCGGTTGTTCAGGATCGGGGGGCTCTGGCGTTGCCGGTGCGTTCATCAAGAACCAGTTACTGTATTCAGTCCCTTCACCGCGACGTAATGCGTATTCATAGCTGCCTGCGACAATGCGCCCGGCCTGCACAAAATCGCCATCAGAAGCGCCGTCGACGTGAATGACTTCAATACCATTAATCGTCTTATCGCCACCCCCGCCCGCATTAGCCACGGCAACGCGTGTGGTCCCGGAGGTATCGCCCTGAACGACCAGTTTATCGCTAACCGAACTGTCATCACCGAGCACCGTATTGAGCTTCAGCAGACCGTTATCACCGTGGTAGTTCCCGGCCACGGTCAGGATATTTCCAGCCGACGGGCCTGACCATGCCACTGTGCCATTGTTTAACATCAGTGATGACAACACTGAATCGCCGGTCATCGTCCAGAGACTACGCGAGCCATCCATTGTCAGCGCGATGGTCCCGGCATCGGCTGCCGAGGTGGGGAGTTGGTTAGAGTTGGTCACACCGGTAAACGCGCTATCCTCTGCCATATGCAGTTGGATCTGCCCGCCCTTATCCGCGACAATATCCCCATTTACGACATAGGTGCCCGCCACATCAGTCGCGGTGTTGAGATCGTAAGATTTCACCCGCGCTTCAGCGCCAGTCGCATAGATTGCCGAACCGGTTGCAACATTAATGGTGGCATTTTTGGCCAGGTAAATAGCGGCCTGCTGATCGGCCGTCGTCGAGGAAGCAAACAGTCCATTCGCCGTTGCTCCCGTTGCCGAAATATCCACATTTCCCAGAGAAATGGTACCCGCTGCGCGAGCATAGACCGCATGGGCGTTCTTACCCACTGTTTTAAGCGTACTATCTCCGTTCAGGAAAATTTCCGCCTTCCCCTTCACCGCCGTAGAGTTGGCTTCCGTATCCTGTCCTGCATAAACGGTATAGCCCGCAACAGTAGAGCCTGCGGAGGTGGTTTCAATGGTTGTTGGCCCATTAAGGGTAATGGTTGCCACCGCATTCGCATTGTTTACCGAGGCGTTAGCACGAACGCCCATTCCCGCCGCTTTAATATTGGTTTCATTATTCACCGTCACCCGAGAATAGTTTGCCGACAGTTCTCGTCCCAGGTTGATACCATCGGAACTGTAGGCACTGGTTATCGCATTGTAATTTTCAATGACGATATTACCGCCGCCGTTTTTGGTATGGATACCATCAGATAACATCCCAGAAGTGTTAACGGTGAGATCGTTAAACTTGTAATTTTCGCCGTTCATGTAAATAGCCCAGCCTTTCAGCCCGCTGGTTGACGCTATCGCATTAGTCGTGATAACCACTTCATCGTAGTTGGTATAGTCGCTGTTGTTGCCGTTTGGATTACCGGATGAGTAGTAATAAAGGGTGTTATTCGCATTTAGCGTGTTGGCATACACGGCACTCATGCTGATATTCGTCGCCAGCAATGCGACAGTGATACACAATGCTAACTTCCTGGGTTTTAAAGGTATCGGCATCATAATAAACTCCTTGTCTTCTTCCTTTTATGTCGCTGTTAGTGCCTGTTTTAATATTTTTTCAAGACGTTATTTTTCTCAATAATAGAAAAACGCGTTAACCATGGCGTCAACGTAGGGTTTTCTGGGGATACTTTTTATTCATTTTTAATATTTAGGGTGCAGGCCTCCCTCACCGCAAGGTGATTGCTATAAATATAGAGATAGATTATTTAGTCACATTTACACAGTGTGCGAAAACCGAAATAGCGTATTAATATCTGCGCCCATTTTTTTTTCCGCTCGACGCTTTGCGGCGTACACCGTTCGGATGTCGACATTGAGTTCGCTGGCCAACTGATTGCAGCCTTCGCCGGCGATCAGCCCGCTCAGCACAGAAAACTCCAGCGTCGACAGCACCTCTCCGCGAAAGAAAGCATCGCGTTGATAGATAAAACGTTTCTTTAATTTCTCACAGGCTATGCTTAATTTATCCTGTTGATATATGATGAGAAAAATGTCGTTGGAGTGCTTAAACCAATAATTTGCCAATGGTTTGAGGTATTTATCGCAAACGATAACAATTTTTAATTTTGTTTCACGTAAATAATCAATCCAGCGTTTATCGGTAAAACAACGCAGATAGCTGATAGAAAAATCAACAAAAATACACCCAAGGTACAGATAGTTATAGCTTTGCTTAAGAATCCCTTCCATGATCCCGAGAGAAAAATAGCCACTCGCTTCCGGCCAGGTACAAAAACAATAGTTCTGGCAAAATGAAACCCGCAGCGAAGTATTGGGCTTAACTTCACAGTTAGAAGGGCAACTCATACAGTTGATTCTTCCACAATCATTATTGAGCGACATCATTGTCCCCTCCTTATCCGTGATCGAATAATTTCATTGGGGTTAAATA
>NZ_JANEWH010000206.1:0-5281 GCF_028069715.1 Kluyvera sp. Awk 3
ACAGAAAGTAGATAAAATTATGCCGTTCTCGTGGGGCGAGTTCAGAGAATTTCATGGTGACTGTTCCATCCTGTTATGCCTGAAAGTTGAGAGGGTGAGCCCCTCCCGGTTATTATTGGAAATGGATCGTTAACTGATAATGCCATTGCGTATCAAGCAGCAACCATTGCCGCAGTACGCTTGGAGTCCAGGAGTCATCCCCGCCGATGCCCATATGCTGGTGATCGAGGGCTATCCAGACGCCTTTCTCTGGCTGCATCCAGTGCCAGTGGTCGGTCTTCATTAACTGCTCGGTACTGTAGGGCTGAACCGAGAAATGGAAGTGTCCCTCTACGTGCCAGCGCCCCCAGTCGAGCGCTTTACTGTCACAGCGCAGGCCGTTCTCTGTCGGGAAAATATAGGGCGTACTCATCTCGTCAAGCGGGCGAACCCAGCGGGAGAAACAGGCGCTGGCGCGGCGATCCGGGTAGTTTTCATGTGGACCTAATCCCAGCCACGACACTGGTTTATGCTGATCCTGCGTCTGGAAACGAAGCCCAACGCGCGGCAGTGGCGGCAGAGTGCTCGCGCGTTTACCGTCAACCACCAGATGCAGTTTACCCTGCGAATCAAATGTCATCCGCCAGTGGCTGGCGATCACCACTTCGTCACCGCGAAGGTAGTGCCAGCGACTATCAATCAGCACCTCATGGGGTAGATGCTGCGCCTCGCACTGAACGCAGCGGGTGGTGAGTGTATACAGACCTGCACTTTTCCAGCGTTCAACCCAGGCGTTGGGATCGATGCGTTCGACTTCGCTCACCCCAATGTCATTGTCCAACGGTGCGCGAACGAACTGGTCGTGCAGTGGCGTCAGCAACTGTTCCACGCCGTCAACTTGCCAGTGTGTCAGCTGACCATTGTGGCGATTAACGATCCACTGCTGTGACCCGTGTCGTATAGTCCATTCATCGATACTTTCCGTAAGCTCTGGTGCTGTACCCGCCACGACCTGTGGCCGCAGCACCAGAGGGGAAGTGAGGGCGAACTGCTGCCAGGCGACGCGATGCTCTGCGTCGGACCATGCGGTGGACTGCGGCTGGACTACCTCCAGCGTCAGCCATATCGCTTCAGCCCCGGTAGGCAGTATTAACGGGTTGGCCAGCGTCAGCTCAATGTGATCCTCCGGTCCGATTTCCAGTGCGACAACGCCGTTGGCTACCGTCTCGCCAGCGGTTTGCACCTGCCAGCGCAGCTCTTCATTGTCCGTACAGCGGAACAGGTATTCGCTGCTGACGCGTACGCGCAGTGGATGTTGTGCCAGTAGGGCAAACTGGAAGAACTGCTGGGCATGCTTGGCTTCAATTAACGAAGGGTGGGGGCGACGGTCGGGGAAGACCAACCCGTTCATGCAGAACTGGCGGTCATTAGGTTTATCGCCAAAGTCGCCGCCATAGGCCCAGCCGGTGCTGCCGTCTTCAAAGGTCTTTGTGATGGCCTGATCGGCCCAGTCCCAGATAAACCCTCCCTGCAGGCGCGGGTAATCCCGAAATGCCTGCCAGTAATCGGCGAAGTTGCCCAAGCTGTTGCCCATCGCGTGGGCGTATTCGCAGAGGATTAGCGGACGTTGCTCACCTGGCAGGCTGATCCACTTTTTAATTCCCCATTTTGGCACTGATGGAATTAGTTGATCGCTGTCCACGCGGGCGTACATCGGACAGATGATATCGGTGGTGCTGGTGTCGGCGCCGCCGCCTTCATACTGCACCGGGCGGGAGGGATCGTTGCGCTTGAGCCAGTGGTACATCGCTTCGTGATTACCACCACCGCCGGATTCATTTCCGAGGGACCAGATAATAATTGACGGGTGGTTGCGGTTATTTTGCACCATGCGGGTCACGCGCGCGCTCCAGGCCGGTAGCCAGGCCGGATCGTCGGAGAGCCGATTCATTGGCACCATACCGTGGGTCTCTATATTAGCTTCATCGACTACGTACAGGCCGTAACGGTTGCAGAGTTCATACCAGCGCGGCGCGTTCGGGTAGTGAGAACAGCGTACAGCGTTGAAGTTGTTCTGCTTCATCAGCAGAATATCCTGCACCATATCCGCTTCACTAACGACCTGACCACGCTGGTGATGATGTTCGTGACGATTGACACCACGGATCAGCAGTGGTTTACCGTTCAGCTTCAGTAAGCCATTGTCAATTTCAACCCGCCGGAAGCCGATATCCCAGGCTTCGGCCTCGAGCAACGTATCGCCCTGCCACAAAGAGACCACCGCGCGGTAGCAGTTCGGCGTTTCTGCGCTCCACAATAACGGGCGTTCCACCGGCAACTGCATGGTGACGCGCTCGGCATAGTTGCCGCGTTCATCAATGGCTGTGGTACCCGGTTGCTGCTGCTGGCTGGCGACCTGCTGTATGCCGTTCCACAGCTCAACGCGTACTCTCAGTGCCTCAAGCTGTGGTTCCGGAGCAGTGACAGTGACGTTAACCAACATCTCGCCGTTGCGATACTGCGCATCGACCTGCGGCGTGAGCTGCACATCGCACAGGTGGAGTGTCGGTTTATTAAGTAGCCAGACGGAACGGAAGATCCCGCTCATCCTCCACATGTCCTGATCCTCAAGCCAGGTACCCGCGCTCCAGCGCATCACCATCACGCAGATACGGTTTTCACCGGCGTGGAGAGAAGCGCTAAGATCAAAGGCCGCGGGCAGACGACTGTCCTGCGAATAGCCAATCCATTCACCGTTGCACCACAGATGGAATGCCGAGCTCACACCGTCGAAGATAATTTGTGTCTGCCCATCGTTGCGCCAGTCTTCCCCGATGCTGAACGTCAGCGAGTAGCAGCCAGTTGGGTTATCTTCTGGCACCCGAGGTGGCGTGGTGTCGATAGGGTAGCGCACGTTGGAGTAGATGGGGGCGTCGTAGCCCTCCATTTGCCAGTTTGATGGCACCGGTGTTGTGCGGCTGTCTGGCAGATCGCCCTCCAGCCAGCGAGCATCTACCGCAAATGGGCTGTGAGCATAAGAAAACTGCCACTGACCGTCCAGCCGCCGCCGGTGTGTGGAAGGCCGGTTTTCCTGTGCGGCATGCAGATCGCGCCAGCTAACAAAGCCAGGATTCGCCGGTAGTCGGTTCAGGTGCGTGATGGTCTGATTCTGCCAGTCTTCACGGGCAAGTATGTCGTGAAACTGCAGTCTTAAAGCGGGCCTGGTATCGTAATTCGGCATAAGCATACCTATTTGATAAATGAAAATGTCGTTCGCTAGACAAGATGGGGGAGTTATCAGATATTTCGTTAATGCCCACAATTAATCTGATAATGAAATCGACTGATGATCACGAAATGCCGCTAAAATGACGACTTTTTGTCGTCTGTTCGACATATAATGTTAGCGATCGACATTGTTGTCGAAAAGTGAATGGAGAAAGCTATGCAGCGCCATATGGCAACACTGGAAGACGTAGCGCGTGAGGCGGGTGTATCAGAGCAAACCGTGTCACGAGTGCTGAATAAACCCGAGCTTGTGGCAGAACGCACCCGCGATAAAGTGATCCGCGCGATGCAGGGGTTGCACTATGTGCCTAACCGATCCGCGCAGCTGCTGGCGGGCAAATCGTCGCCATCAATTGGGTTGATTACCGCGTCGCTGACGCTGCATGCTCCTTCGCAAATTGCTGCATCGATAAAAAATTATGCCAGTGCGCACCAGTTGGAGGTTGCTATCGCAATGCCGGTAACGACGGAATACTCCTCGCTGCAAGCGAGGCTCAATGAATTCCGTGCGCAGAATATTCGAGGCGCGATTATCAATCTGCCGCTAGAGGGCAGTTGTGCGGAAAAGCTGGTGGCCGAAAACCCTGATATCTGCTGTCTATTTTTAGATATTTCTCCGGATGCCGATGTTAGTTGCGTACGCTTCGATCATCGGGATGGCTGTGGGGCCTGCATAACACATCTGTGGGAACAGGGTCATCGACATTTTGGCCTAATTGCCGGGCCGGAAAGCTCAGTATCGGCACGGATGCGCCTGAGCAGCTGGCGCGAGGCGCTGCACCGTCACGGTATCAGTAATGCGGTCACGGTTTTTGGTGATTGGAGTGCCGCCAGCGGATGGCATAAGGCTTTCGAACTGCTCCATAAGCATCCGCGGATTAGCGCTATCGTGGTGGCCAATGATCAAATGGCCCTGGGGGTGCTGAGCGCGCTGGCGCAACTCAATCGCAACGGTAGCCGGGCGGTATCGGTCACAGGCTATGATGATACGGCGGATAGCCTCTATTTTCAGCCGCCACTGACTACTGTGGCACAGGATTTCAACAAACTGGGTAAGCGGGCCGTTGAGCTATTAATGAAGCAAATGGCAGCGCCGCAGCTACTAGTTCGCGAGCTGCTGCCGACGCATCTGGTTGTCCGTCAGTCAACCTGGCCGGTTGTGGAGGACACGGGGAATGAGAAAGCACAGTTAATCAGTCAGCTAAAAACGCTGGTAAATAAACTGTGAGATGTCGTATTTCTCCGGCTGGTATTACCAATACAATTCGTGTGCTGAGCATGGACCCAATACAGAAAACCAATTCCGGTCATCAGGGCGTCCAGATGGACATGGATAAATATTTCCGGTTAAGGCTCATAATGACTTACACAATTAGTCGCATGAATAGCGGCGCGCGCTATCAATCTGTATATAGCTCCCAGGAAGGATGGTGATATCCAGAAGCCTGCCAGTTAAACAACTGACAGGCTCGACTGGCTAAACTCTTGCGGAATGTTTGTTTTATTTAACGATCTGCGCGTTTCTCACTACGCCATTTTCTTCTACAATACGCAACTGGTGGCCGGCTTTGCTCCAGTCACCGTTTGACTGATGATTCCAGCCTTTTTTAACCAGATAATCTTTGGCTACATTGCTTTTCATATTCAGGATGCTTTCTGCTTCGCCAGTAATCTGGCTGTACTGCTGTTTTGCCGTCAGCGCTGGTTTAGCCGCAGCAGCGTTCTGCGCTTTGGTTTTGTGAATGTCACATCCGTTGCCGTCGGTGACTTGGGTACAACCTGAGCGTTCCAACTGCGCACGGTATTTTTCACTAATGGCGTGTGCTGGAGCTGCCATGATAGCTGCAAGAGTCAGTGCGGAAATAAGCAGTTTTTTCATCATCATACCTTTAATCGTGTTAATGGGTAAATTCGTTACAGTCAAGTTGTCAGTTGTGGGGGAATGATATTAGTGTGGCAAAGGATTCGTTATTCGATTGTAAAAATAAAAACCTGACTACTAAATAATTGTTAC
>NZ_JANEWH010000207.1:0-5242 GCF_028069715.1 Kluyvera sp. Awk 3
AAATGAGCCAGATAGATAACAACTTATTGATAAACATAAGAAATGAGGCTTCAGGGTTAAGTCCCATTCTGGAAAAAGTAGGGCGTTTTATCACGGAAAATCCTGATTTCGTGATGAGACACACGATTTCTGAGCTTGCTGATTCGATTGATACCAGCGAAGGCAGCATTACGCGATTTTGTCGGGCTTTTGGCTTTAAAGGGTTCTCAGACTTCAGAACGGCATTGGCGCTGGAGCGCGGCGCGGCGCGTTCAGAAGGTGAGCCAGATGATGAAACTTCCGCAGTGATGGCCAGTATCCGTGACAGCAACGCTATCGTTGATAGCATTGAATTGCAGTCGGTTGCGGCGTGGCTGAATCAACTCACATATATTGCCATTTATGCGGTGGGGAGTGCCGTACCGGTCGCCCAGTTTTTACAGATGAAGCTGGTGCAAATGGGGAAGAGCGCCAACTTTATCGATCGCTCCTATCCTTCGGCCATCTCGCCGCTGGCCGACTGCGAGAAGACGGGAATTATCGTTGTCCATACCGAGCAGACATCGACTGATATGATGCAGGCGCTGGCGTTGGCAAAGGAACAGGGGATTAAAATTGCCTCGCTGACGCGGGGATCGTTCGCGCCGTTAAATCGACTGTCGGACTGGAACCTGCAGGCTGCCGTCGCCCTGCAAGGCGAGGGGGAATCTGGCTTTGCCGAAATTGCGGGCGCTATGATGGTCGCCGATCGTATTTTAAGTGCGCTGGAGGGGCAGGATGAACGCTATAGCCAGTGCCGGAAAGCGCATCAGAAGCGTATTTTCTCGATTGAGAGCGTAACCAACAAGCTGTCGGAATATTTTATGTCGTAGGGAAGATATCCCGGCGACGTTTGCGCCGCCGGGCAAGCTATTGGTATTTAGTACATCACTTTGTGACCATACTGCTCAAGAATGCCTTTCACGCGCTCCATGGTCTCTTTCTTCGGCGGCTTCACGCCGTCGAGCTTGTACTCTTCGCCCATCGCCACCCATTTGTGTTTACCCAGCTCGTGGTACGGCAGCAGTTCGATTTTCTCAACGTTGCCCATATCGCGGGTAAATTCACCCAGGCGATGCGCGGAATCGTCATCATCGGACCAGCCTGGCACTACCACGTAGCGGATCCAGACATTGATGTCTTTCTTTGACAGGTATTGTGCGAACTCCAGCGTACGGTGGTTAGAAACGCCAACCAGGTTCTGGTGAATGTCGTCGTTCATCTGTTTAAGGTCGAGCATCACCAGATCGGTCACTTCCAGCAGTTCATCAATCACTGGATCGTAGCGGCGCACAAAACCGTTGGTGTCGAGACAGGTGTGAATGCCTTCCTGCTTACAGGCGCGGAACCAGTCGCGCACGAACTCGGCTTGCAGAATGGCCTCGCCGCCGGACGCGGTAACGCCGCCGCCAGACGCGTTCATAAAGTGGCGATAGGTGACCACTTCTTTCATCAGTTCTTCAACGGTGATCTCTTTGCCACCGTGCGTGTCCCATGTATCACGGTTATGGCAGTACAGGCAGCGCATCAGGCAGCCCTGGAAGAAGGTAATAAAGCGGATGCCCGGGCCATCAACGGTGCCACAGGATTCAAAGGAGTGAATGCGACCAGTTACAGACATTGCAGTGTTATCTCCAGTTCTTCCCTGCGTCCGGCAGGGTGACGATCATGATTTCAGGCCGTCTTGAGTTTATTTTGCTTGTTAACCTGATTATAGAAGTTAGCAGGCAAAATAGGCTCGGAGAGCGTAGAGCACTTATAAGAAAGGCCCCACTGACGTGGAGCCTTTATTGTACGCTTTTTAAATCGCGATTTCAGTCAAATCCATTACATGGACTGAGTGAAGGTACGGGTGATAACGTCCTGCTGCTGTTCTTTAGTCAGGGAGTTAAAACGTACTGCGTAGCCAGATACGCGGATGGTCAGCTGCGGATATTTTTCCGGGTTTTCCATCGCGTCGAGCAGCATTTCGCGGTTCATAACGTTAACGTTCAGGTGCTGACCGCCTTCGATAGACGCTTCGTGGTGGAAGTAACCATCCATCAGGCCTGCCAGGTTGGTTTTACGAACGTCGTCGTCTTTACCCAGTGCGTTCGGAACGATAGAGAAGGTGTAAGAGATACCATCTTTAGCGTAAGCAAACGGCAGTTTAGCAACGGAGGTCAGAGAGGCAACAGCACCTTTCTGGTCACGGCCGTGCATCGGGTTAGCACCTGGACCGAACGGCGCGCCAGCGCGACGACCGTCTGGGGTGTTACCGGTTTTCTTACCATAAACCACGTTAGAGGTGATGGTCAGAACAGACTGAGTCGGGATAGCGTTACGGTAAGTAGTCAGTTTCTGAATTTTCTTCATGAAACGTTCTACCAGGTCAACCGCCATGTCATCGACGCGCGGGTCGTTGTTACCAAACTGCGGGTATTCGCCTTCGATTTCGAAGTCGATAGCCAGACCGTCTTCGTCACGAATCGGTTTAACTTTCGCATATTTGATAGCAGACAGGGAGTCAGCCGCTACGGACAGACCCGCGATACCGCAAGCCATGGTGCGGATAACGTCACGGTCGTGCAGCGCCATCAGAGAAGCTTCGTAGCTGTACTTGTCGTGCATGTAGTGGATGACGTTCAGCGCGGTGACGTACTGTTTAGCCAGCCAATCCATGAAGTGATCCATACGGTCGATAACTTCATCGTAGTTCAGGTATTCGCCTTTCATCGGTTCAGATTTCGGGCCAACCTGCATTTTCAGTTTTTCATCAACGCCGCCGTTGATTGCGTACAGCATGGTTTTCGCCAGGTTTGCACGCGCACCGAAGAACTGCATTTGTTTACCAACGATCATCGGGCTTACGCAGCAAGCGATAGCGTAGTCATCGTTGTTGAAGTCCGGACGCATCAGGTCATCGTTCTCGTACTGCAGAGAAGAGGTATCGATGGACACTTTCGCGGCGAATTTTTTGAACGCCAGCGGCAGTTTTTCAGACCACAGGATGGTGATGTTCGGTTCCGGAGACGGACCCATGGTGTACAGGGTGTTCAGGAAACGGAAGCTGTTTTTGGTGACCAGGGTACGGCCGTCAACGCCCATACCACCGACGGATTCAGTTGCCCAAATCGGGTCGCCGGAGAACAGTTCATCATACTCAGGGGTACGCAGGAAGCGAACCATACGCAGTTTCATGACCAGGTGGTCAATCATTTCCTGAGCTTCTTGTTCAGTGATTTTGCCTGCTTTCAGGTCACGTTCGATGTAGATATCCAGGAAGCTGGAAGTACGACCGAAGGACATTGCAGCGCCGTTCTGGGATTTAACCGCGGCCAGGTAGCCGAAGTAAGTCCACTGGATAGCTTCCTGAGCGTTGGTAGCCGGACCAGAGATGTCGTAGCCGTATTTAGCAGCCATCTCTTTGATCTGACCCAGCGCACGGTGCTGTTCAGAGATTTCTTCACGCAGACGAATAGTCGCTTCCAGGTTCACACCGTTTTCCAGATCAGACTGGAGAGAGGAGAACTGAGCGAATTTGTCTTTCATCAGGTAGTCGATACCGTAAACGGCGATACGACGATAGTCACCGATGATACGGCCACGGCCGTATGCGTCTGGCAGACCGGTCAGAACACCGGATTTACGGCAGCGCAGGATGTCCGGAGTATAAACGTCGAACACGCCCTGGTTGTGGGTTTTACGGTATTCGGTGAAGATTTTTTTGATGGTCGGGTCCAGCTCGCGGTTGTACGCTTTGCAGGAACCTTCGATCATTTTGATGCCGCCGAACGGGATAAGCGCACGCTTCAGCGGAGCTTCAGTCTGCAGACCAACAATTTTTTCCAGCGCTTTGTTGATGTAACCAGCGTCGTGGGAAGTGATGGTGGAAGCTACGGCGGTGTCAAAGTCAACTGGCGCGTGAGTGCGGTTTTCCAGTTTAACGCCTTCCATAACGTTGTCCCACAGTGCTGTGGTCGCGTCAGTTGCGCCAGCCAGGAAGGACTCGTCACCCTCATACGGAGTGTAGTTTTTCTGGATGAAGTCACGTACGTTTACTTCATTCTGCCAGTCACCTTTCGCAAAACCTTCCCAGGCTGTGGCTAACTTTTCATTAAGTTCGGACATGTAACACCTACCTATCTTAAGTGGACTTTTTATTTACTGCCTGGAGCAACCATCAATTAATGACGGTCGCCGCCACGCAGGTAAATGACCCAGTATGTCAACCCAACCAGCAAACCGCCGCCGATGATGTTCCCGATGGTTACCGGAATCAGGTTATCGGTGATGAAGTGCATCACGGTCAGGTGAGAGAAACTGTCCGGAGTCGAACCGATAGCGGTCCAGAATTCCGGGCTAGCAAAGTTGCGTATTACGATACCCATCGGGATCATAAACATGTTTGCGATACTGTGCTCAAAACCGCTGGCGACGAACATGGCAACCGGTAAAACCATAATCATGGCTTTATCCATCAGGCTGCGGCCAGAGTAGCTCATCCAGACTGCCAGGCAGACCATCAGGTTCGCCAGGATGCCGAGAGCGACGGCTTCGATAAATGTATGGTGCATTTTGTGGTCAGCGGTTTGCAGGACGTTTAGCCCCCATCCGCCGTTGGCTGTCATGTATTCACCGGACAACCACATCAGCAACACGAACAGCAGCGCGCCGATCAGGTTACCAACATAGACGTTAAGCCAGTTTTTTGCCAGTTGACCCCAGGTGATTCGGCCGCTGGCTTTCGCCACAACGATGAGGACGGTCGATGTAAAGAGGTCAGCGCCACAAATTACGCAAAGAATTAAGCCAAGCGAGAAACAGATACCGCCAATCAGCTTAGCAATGCCGAACGGCATGCCCGCTGTACCTGTGGTTGCGGTAATGTAAAAAACAAAAGCAATCGAGATAAAGACGCCCGCAGTAATCGCCAGATAAAAGGTTTTCAGCGGATGCTTGGTTGCTTTATAGACACCTGCTTCTTCGGCAACTTTGGCCATAGCGGCAGGAAGGAGTAGATCAAAAGGGTTGTCAGCTTTCACACTAACTCTCTCTTTTTATTTAATCGGCGACGAGATACTAACAAAGCATTATAGATGAGAATTTGATGTAGATCATATCTCACCTGGCTAATAGGCCTGAAGAACGCGTGGTTTTTCAACAATCCCTTGCTAACGATATGAATAATAAGGTGAAAATAAATTTTAAGATTTACAAATTCAGTTGAATTTTTTCTTTTACC
>NZ_JANEWH010000208.1:0-5241 GCF_028069715.1 Kluyvera sp. Awk 3
GATGTGATCTGTCTAATACTATCAAAAAATATATTCTTGCTATTAACAATTAATATTGTATGGGTAGCGGCGTTGGGACTTCTGTGGCTCTACATGACCAAATACCTGGTGACGCCGATTAATGCGGTTAAGCGCAGCATCGATGAAGTTAATGATGGCAATCTGTCGGTGCGAATTCCTGTTTTCGGCAATAACTGTGCCGGGCGCTTAATTCCGGGGATCAATAACTTATCGAATAATATCTCGACGCTGGTGGCGGAAATTCGCGCCTCTTCGGACACCGCAATGTCGCTATCCGATCAGTTGGCAACCCGCAGCGGCGAGCTGTCGGTGAAAACCGAGCAACAGTCGGCCACCCTGATGGAGACTGCGGCGAGCATGGAGCAGATCGCCGCCAGCACCAAAAATAACGCGGAACATACGCGTCTGGCGAGCGAACGCGCCGGTGAGGCGACGCAGTGTGCCCGTAAAGGCGGCGCGCTGATGGGGGAAGTGGCGACCAATATGCAGTCGATTACCGACTGTGCCCGGCAGATGACGGAAATTATCGCCATGATTGACGGCATTGCCTTCCAGACGAATATTCTGGCGCTGAATGCGGCGGTGGAAGCAGCGAGGGCAGGTGATCACGGCAAAGGGTTCTCGGTGGTCGCCGGTGAAGTGCGTAATCTGGCTCACCGTAGCGCGGAAGCGGCCAAGAATATTAAGACCTTAATTAGCGTCACCAGTGAAAACGTCACGCAGGGCGCGAGTATCGTCGCCGAAGCGGAGAAAAACATGCAGGAGATCGTCGCCGGTTCGGGCGAGTTAAACGGTCTGATGGAGCAGATTGCTGTTTCGACCTCTGAGCAGGAAAAAGGGATCGATCAGATTACGCTGGCGTTGAATGAGCTGGAGACGGTAACGCAAAGCAATATCACGGTTGTCGAGGAGCTGGCGAGATCGTCCGATATTCTTAAGCGTCAGGTGATTGAACTGCAGTCGCGCACGCAGAATTTCCGCGTGGGGGACGAGCAAAATACCGCATCGCCACGGCAGGCTGCCGGTGGCCTGCCGCTACAGCCTGTCGTCGCGACCGGCAGCAACGAGCAGAATTTCTGGCAATCGTTTTAACCCTGTCGCTTTTCCCTCAACCCGGTAGCGATACCGGGTTTTTTTATGCCTGAAATTTACGTGTAGCTGTTTTTGTGAACAATTTCAGCGTCATGGCACCAGCGTATGTTGCTTAACAAAAGGAGATGGCTAGACTATCAGGATAAAGAGCGCTAAGCGGAGGCGATGTGGAAGCCATAAAAGGATCGGACCTAAACGTACCAGACGCGGTATTTGCGTGGCTACTGGATGGCCAGGGCGGCGTGAAGCCATTAACCGACGCGGACAGCGTCAGTAAAGAGAACCCGTGTTGGCTACACCTGAACTATACCCACCCCGACAGCGCCCAGTGGCTGGCGACGACGCCGCTGTTGCCCAATCTGGTGCGCGATGCGCTTGCCGGTGAAAGCCTGCGTCCGCGGGTCAGTCGCCTGGGCGAGGGGACGCTGATCACCCTGCGTTGCATTAACGGTAGCACCGATGAACGCCCGGACCAGCTGGTGGCGATGCGCCTCTATATTGATGAACGCATGATCGTTTCGACCCGGCAGCGGAAAGTGCTGGCGCTGGATGATGTGGTGAGCGATCTTCAGGAGGGCAGCGGCCCGACGGATTGCGGCTCGTGGCTGGTGGATATTTGTGATGCGCTAACCGATCACGCCAGCGAGTTTATCGAGCAGTTGCACGACAAAATTATTGACCTCGAAGATAATCTGCTGGAGCAGGAGGTGCCGCCGCGAGGTTTTCTGGCGCTGTTGCGTAAGCAGCTTATCGTTATGCGCCGCTATATGGCACCGCAGCGCGATGTCTACGCCCGTCTGGCCAGCGAGCGTCTGTCGTGGATGACCGACGACCAGCGTCGTCGTATGCAGGACATTGCCGACCGTCTGGGACGTGGGCTGGATGAAATTGACGGCTGTATCGCGCGCACGGCGGTGATGACGGATGAAATTGCGCAGATGATGCAGGAGTCGCTTTCCCGGCGAACCTATACCATGTCGTTGATGGCGATGGTCTTTTTACCCAGCACCTTCCTGACAGGGCTATTTGGCGTCAACCTTGGCGGTATCCCCGGCGGCGGCTCGCATCTGGGTTTTTCCCTTTTCTGTATTATGCTGGTACTGCTTATCGGTGGTGTTACGTGGTGGTTACACCGTAGTAACTGGTTGTAAAAAATCACCTTTTTTACCTCTTTTGGAGAGGGTAACGCCACTTAATTTGAGCAAGGTCAATAAAACGGCATGCCAATCGAGGCAATATCGATCCCGCAGGTGAATGCAACGTCAAGCGATGGGCGTTGCGCTCCATATTGTCTTACTTCCTTTTTTTGAATTACTGCATAGCACAATTGATTCGTACGACGCCGGCTTAGAATAGTCGGCTTTTTTTTGTCTTTTTTCCGCTACCCTGATGGTACCCGCCGATTAATTTGTCGCATCCCGCGTCGAGATCTGCGAGGATACGCGCCTGCTGAACCTTAGCCCCTTATTCGCGAGAAAATACTGTGACCGCTTTTGCCACCCTGAATGCCCTTCCTGCCGCCCAGCTCGATAATCTGAACGATCTGGGCTATCTCTCTATGACGCCGGTTCAGGCCGCGTCGCTGCCGGCGATTCTGGCCGGAAAGGACGTGCGCGTGCAGGCGAAAACCGGCAGCGGCAAAACGGCAGCGTTCGGTCTTGGCCTGCTCCAGCATGTCGATGCCAGCCTGTTCCAGACCCAGTCGCTGGTGCTGTGTCCGACGCGCGAACTGGCCGATCAGGTCGCCGGTGAGATTCGCCGCCTGGCGCGCTATCTGCCGAATATTAAGGTGCTGACCCTCTGCGGCGGTCAGCCGTTCGGCGCGCAGCGCGACTCGTTGCAGCATGCGCCGCATATTATCGTCGCGACGCCGGGCCGCCTGCTGGATCACCTGCAAAAGGGCACCGTATCGCTGGATGCACTGCAAACGCTGGTGATGGATGAAGCGGACCGCATGCTGGATATGGGCTTTAGCGATGCTATCGACGAAGTGATTCGCTTTGCGCCAGCGTCTCGCCAGACGCTGCTGTTCTCCGCGACCTGGCCGGAAGCGATTGCCGCCATAAGCGGCCGTGTGCAACGTTCGCCGGAAACGATCGAAATTGATAGCGTTGACGCGCTCCCCTCGGTTGAGCAGCAGTTTTTTGACGTACCACGTCACGGCAAAATCGCGCTGTTACAGCAGCTGCTGAGCCAGCATCAGCCATCTTCTTGCGTCGTGTTCTGTAATACCAAAAAAGATTGTCAGGCGGTGTTTGAAGAGCTGAACGCGGCGGGGCAAAGCACCATTGCGCTGCACGGCGACCTCGAACAGCGCGACCGCGATCAGACCCTGATACGTTTTGCCAACGGCAGCGCGCGTATTCTGGTGGCGACCGACGTGGCGGCGCGCGGGCTGGATATTAAATCGCTGGCGATGGTGGTGAACTACGAGCTGGCGTGGGATCCGGAGGTGCACGTACACCGTATTGGCCGTACCGCGCGTGCGGGCAACAGTGGGCTGGCGGTGAGCTTCTGCGCGCCGGAAGAGGCGCAGCGCGCCAATATTCTGGCCGAAATGCTGCAACTGAAGCTGAACTGGATGCCAGAGCCGGCTAAAACGCGTATTACGCCGCTGGCGCCGGAAATGATGACCCTGTGTATCGACGGGGGTAAAAAGGCAAAAATGCGTGCGGGCGATGTGCTGGGCGCGTTAACCGGCGATATGGGGCTGGTTGGCACGGATATCGGTAAAATCGATGTCCACCCGGCGCATGTCTACGTAGCCGTACGTGAAGGCGTGGCCCATCAGGCCTGGAAATTGCTGCAGAAAGGGAAGATCAAAGGCAAGGCGTGCCGTGTACGTCTGCTGAAATAACATCCTGAAAAGCGTCTCAGGCCGCAGCCTGAGACGCCAAATGACTTACTTCACTTCAACCACATTCAGACGCAGCTCATCCAGCTGACCGTCTTCTTCTTCCGGCTGCCAGCCCACTGGCTGTAGCGGCAGCTCTTCCCGGTCAAATGCCAGGTCGCCACCTTCAATCACTTCGCTGTCGTGGTTCAACCCTTTGAAATCAAACAGGTTGGTATCACACAGGTGTGAAGGCACCACGTTCTGCATGGCGCTAAACATGGTCTCGATACGGCCCGGATAGCGTTTATCCCAGTCGCGCAGCATATCGCCAATGACCTGACGCTGCAGGTTCGGCTGAGAACCGCACAGATTACACGGAATGATCGGGAACGCTTTGGCTTCGGAGAAGCGCTCGATGTCTTTTTCGCGGCAGTAGGCCAGCGGACGGATAACGATGTGCTTGCCGTCGTCGCTCATCAGCTTCGGCGGCATACCTTTCATTTTACCGCCGTAGAACATGTTCAGGAACAGCGTTTGCAGAATGTCGTCACGGTGGTGGCCGAGGGCGATTTTTGTCGCGCCCAATTCGGTGGCCGTGCGGTAGAGGATCCCGCGACGCAGACGAGAGCAGAGTGAGCAGGTGGTTTTCCCTTCCGGGATCTTCTCTTTGACGATACCGTAGGTGTTCTCTTCGACGATTTTGTACTCAACGCCCAGCTTTTCCAGATATTCCGGCAGAATATGCTCGGGGAAGCCCGGTTGTTTCTGGTCGAGGTTGACCGCCACCAGGCTGAAGCTGATTGGCGCGCTCTGTTGCAGATTGCGCAGAATTTCCAGCATGGTGTAGCTATCTTTACCGCCGGAGAGGCAGACCATAATGCGGTCGCCGTCTTCAATCATGTTGAAGTCAGCGATGGCTTCGCCCACGTTACGACGCAGACGCTTCTGTAATTTGTTCAGATTGTATTGTTCTTTTTTGCTAATTTCTTGATTTTGTTGCATTTAATAGTTACTCAAAAATCTAAATGGATACCCAGGCCACTACAGCGTCTTCCAGTCCATTTGATTTACGATAAAAGAGCTGTCCCGCGCTGACGGCGAATCAGCGAATGTGTGGCGTGTATGGTACGGATTACGGCGACGAATACCAGCATGTTTTGCAGGACTGGCCCGACTTACCCGCTGACATGAATAACCCTGTATTAAATCTATCGCGTCTTCAACGGGTTGACCGCGAGGGACGACAAGCCGCTTGATCTCTACGCTTGTTGCATAATACTGTATATATAAAC
>NZ_JANEWH010000209.1:0-5219 GCF_028069715.1 Kluyvera sp. Awk 3
ATGCTGAATAAGGGGAGAATACGCGGAAGGAATAAAATAAACCCGCGTCAGCGTTATTAATAAAATAACAACTAACGCGGGGCAAAAAACGTAGGTACGAGCCTTTACGACCGTTCTGTTACTTGGTCAGCGCGACGATACCCAGCGTCAGCCCTGCCAGAGCCGCTGCACCACCGGCGATGGCTCCTGCGGTTTCCCAGTTGTCTTGCGTTGTCCCTTTCATACAGGTGTTGGTGTGAACCAGACGGCCCTGGTCATCATAGACCGGAACGCAAGGTGAATCATGTGCACAGCCCGCAAGCAGAGTTGCCAGCAACGTCACCAGAATAAATTTTTTCATGATATAGCCTCTAAAGAGTCCGTTTCATTACGCCATCATGGACGTATTACGGAATGGCTTATTTTATCACCTGCATAGCCATGGTCTGATAGGGGAAATAATCTCAATTTATGAGTTACGTAAATATCGTGGAGAAGAAGTGATAAATGGGTGGGATTGTGTAGAAATGATGCAGATGAAAATAATGAAATAGTCCGATAGTCAGAGTAATAAGCGAAATCAGCGATAACGTATTGAGCCTCCTGTCTTTATCTGGCGCTAAAAAAGGCGTCCGAAGACGCCTTTCACAGGATAGTTGCTGAGGTTAGTCCGTATGTTTGGTAAAGCGACGTCTGACGACCACGAAGAATACCGGTACGAAGAAAATGGCCAGCAGCGTTGCTGTTAACATTCCCCCCATAACCCCGGTACCTACCGCATTCTGCGCGCCGCTACCGGCACCATGGCTGATGACCAGCGGCATAACGCCAAGAATGAAGGCCAGCGAAGTCATTAAGATTGGACGTAGACGCATGCGTGATGCCTCAAGCGTTGCCTCAATGATCCCCTTGCCCTCTTTTTCCATAAGATCCTTGGCAAACTCAACGATCAAAATCGCGTTCTTCGCTGATAAACCGATCGTGGTTAACAGCCCTACCTGGAAGTAAACGTCGTTATTCAAACCACGTAGCGATGCTGCCAGCAGCGCACCGACAACCCCCAAAGGCACGACCAGCATAACGGAGAATGGGATAGACCAGCTCTCATAGAGTGCCGCCAGACACAGGAAGACGACGATCAGCGAGATCGCATATAGCGCAGGTGCCTGGTTGCCGGATAAACGTTCCTGATAGGACATACCCGTCCAGTCAAAGCCAATACCAGACGGCAGCTTGCTGGCCATTTGTTCCATCAACGTCATGGCCTCACCGGTACTTTTACCCGGTGCGGCTTCACCCAAAATCTCCATGGAAGGCAAACCATTATAACGTTCCAGACGCGGTGAACCGTAAACCCAATGTGAAGTGACGAAGGCAGAGAACGGCACCATCTCGCCGTTAGCGCTTCGCACGTACATATTGTTGACATCACCTGGCAGCATACGGAATTTAGCATCCGCCTGAACATATACCTTCTTCACGCGGCCATGATCGATAAAGTCGTTAACGTAGTAACCCCCCAGCGCCGCTGAAATGGTTTCATTGATATCCGACAGAGAGATGCCCAGTGCCTGCGCTTTTTCCTGGTCGACATCCAGCTTGAACTGCGCGGTGTCTTCCAGTCCGTTTGGACGTACGCGAACCAACTGGTCTGGATGCTGCTGCACCATGCCCAGTAGCTGATTACGTGCCTGAGTCAGCGCGGTATGGCCAAGGTTACCCTGATCAATCAACTCGAAGTCAAAGCCGGTAGCCGTACCGAGTTCGATAATGGCTGGCATATTGAACGGGAAGACCATGGCGTCTTTAATCTGGCTGAAGGCCATGGTCGCACGTTTGATGATGGACTCTGCGCTGTTCTTATCACCGCTACGTTCATCCCACGGCTTGAGACTAACGAATGCCATACCGGAGTTTTGCCCCTGACCGCTGAAGCTGAAACCGTTAACGGTAAAGACGCTTGCCACGTTGGCCTTCTCGTTATTCAGATAGTAGTGGGTAACGGTATCCAGTACCTTCTGCGTGCGTTCCTGCGTAGCGCCAGCCGGGAGCTGAACCATGGTCATGAATACACCCTGATCTTCATCCGGCAGGAAGGACGTAGGGAGACGGACAAACAGCACCGCCATCCCAACGACAATAAGAACATAGATAACCAGATAACGACCGGTGCAGCGCAGAATGCCGCTCACGCTGTTGGTATAGTGGTTAACGCTCTGATCAAACTTATTGTTGAACCAGCCGAAGAACCCTTTCTTCTCATGGTGATCGGCTGACCCTGGTTTCAACAGCGTGGCGCACAGCGCGGGGGTCAGAATCAAGGCAACCAGAACCGACAGTGCCATGGCCGAAACGATGGTAATTGAGAACTGGCGGTAGATAGCGCCGGTAGAGCCGCCAAAGAAGGCCATCGGCACGAACACCGCCGATAGCACCATGGCGATACCGACCAGCGCGCCCTGGATCTGCGACATGGATTTCTCTGTCGCTTCAACTGGCGAAAGCTGTTCTTCGACCATCACACGCTCAACGTTTTCAACCACTACGATGGCATCATCGACCAATAGGCCTATCGCGAGCACCATCCCGAACATCGTCAGGGTGTTTATCGAGTAGCCAAACATCTCCAGTACGGCAAAGGTCCCCAGCAATACCACCGGCACGGCGATTGTGGGAATGAGCGTAGCGCGGATGTTCTGTAAGAACAGATACATAACGAGGAAGACGAGGATAATCGCTTCAAACAGCGTTTTGACCACTTCGTGAATCGAGATGGTGACGAATGGCGTGGTGTCGTACGGATAGACCACTTTCATTCCCTGCGGGAAGAAAGGCTGTAGCTCTGCCAGCTTGGCCTTAATTGCGTTCGCCGTATCCAGAGCATTCGCGCCCGTGGCAAGCTTAATCCCCAGCCCTGAAGCCGGTTTACCGTTAATACGGGCAACGACGTTGTAGTTTTCGCCACCTAGCTCAATGCGCGCGACATCGCTCAGATGAACGACAGAACCATCGGCGTTAACCCGTAGGGTAACTTTACCGAACTCAACCGGATCTTTCAGACGTGTCTGCGCAATGATAGAAGCGTTAAGCTGCTGACCTTTCACTGAAGGTGTGCCACCCAACTGACCGGCAGCAATCTGGTCGTTCTGTACCTTCAACTGATTGATCACGTCGACCGGCGTCAGGTTGTATTTGTTGAGCTGATTCCCGTCGAGCCAGATACGCATCGCGTATTGCGCGCCAAAAAGCTGGACGTCGCCGACGCCGTTCAGACGGCTGATCGGATCTTTAACGTTAGAGGCGATGTAGTCAGAAATATCGTCCTGCACGGTATTCGGGTTATCGGAGATAAAACCGGCGACTAACAGGAAGCTGCTGCTTGATTTCTCTACGCTGATCCCTTGCTGCTGCACTTCCTGCGGCAGCAGCGGCGTGGCCAGCTGCAGTTTGTTCTGCACCTGAACCTGGGCGATATCCGGATCGGTCCCTGAATTAAAGGTCAGAGTGATAGTCACCGAACCGGCTGAATCGCTGGTAGAGGACATATACATCAGATTATCGATACCGTTCATATTCTGTTCGATAACCTGAGTAACGGTGTCCTGCACGGTCTGGGCGTCAGCACCCGGATAAGTGGCGGAGATCGCCACGGCTGGCGGTGCAATCGTAGGATATTGCGCGATAGGCAACTGCAAAATAGCCAGCCCGCCGGCGATCATCAAAATGATGGCCAGAACCCAGGCAAAAACTGGACGATGGATAAAAAACTTAGACATGGGTTTGGTACCTTATTGCGCAGCCGGAGCCGCGGTATCCTCTTCTGCCTTCACGGTCACGCCAGGGCGTACTTTCTGTAGCCCACTGACGATAACTTTATCGCCAGCCTTCAGGCCGCTGGTGATTAGCCACTGGTCGCCAACTGCCTGCGCGGCCACAACGTTGCGGGTTTCCACCTGATTTTTGTCATTGACCAGCAGCACGGTGGCATCGCCTCGCGGCGTACGGGTGACACCCTGCTGTGGAACCAGCATTGCGCTTGGATTTACTCCTTCATCGATGCGTGCTCGCACAAACATGCCCGGCAGCAGCGTATGCTGCGGGTTAGGGAAGATGGCGCGTAGGGTGATGGAGCCGGTGCTTTCATCGACAGTGACGTCAGAGAATTGCAGAGATCCTTTCAGCGCGTAGGGCTGACCATTCTCCATCACTAACTGGACGCTCTTCGCATCGCTACCCTGTTGCAGGCTCTCCTGCTTCAGACGCATAAAATCGCTGCTGGACTGGGTCACATCGACGTAAATCGGATCGAGCTGCTGCACCGTGGCCATCGCGTTGGACTGCCCGTTGGTCACCAGCGCGCCTTCCGTCACGCTGGACTTGCCAATGCGACCGGTGATAGGAGAGGTCACTTTGGTATAAGCAAGATTGATACGGGCACTTTCGACAGCGGCTTTTGCCGCCATGACGTCGGCATCGGCCTGACGCGCAGTCGCCACCGCCTGGTCATAATCCTGCTGACTGATGTATTTCGTCCCCAACAGCGGGACATAGCGTTTTACCGTCAGATGGGCAATGGCGGCGGCGGCCTCTGCTTTTGACTCGTCGCCTTTGGCGCTGTCATAAGCTGCCTGATAGGTTGCAGGGTCGATTTGGTAAAGCGATTGCCCGGCTTCAACGTCACTACCTTCCACAAAGTTACGCTTCAGGATAATACCGCTGACCTGTGGGCGAACCTCTGCGACACGAAACGCGGAGGTGCGGCCCGGCAATTCAGTGATGATGGAGAGTGGCGCATTGTTCACAACATGAACAGTAACCTGAGGCATGGGGGCATGCGCTTGCTGATCGCCTGAATTATCGCAGCCGCTTAATAATGCCGCAGAGATAATTAAGCTGGATAAGAGTGTAACTCTGGCGTGGCTCGTCATTGCGGTTCCTTATAGATTGATAGCCAGATTTGACTACAAATCTGTGAAAGAAAGGGTGAATAAAAAACAGTTCGTTATCCTACAAATAAACACCGTTGGATGTAAGAGATAGTTATTTTTGATGGAGTGGCAAGGCACGGAAACACAAAAATAGCAGGATTGGAGAATAAGCCAAGGCATAATACGGATGATTATATTCAGATAGGGAATGATAATTTAATAAAGCATGGATTCACTGTATTTATCTATTTTTCGGAGGCTATCAAACTTTTTGGTAAACACAGCGGTTAATCTGAATGGTAGATTGAATAG
>NZ_JANEWH010000021.1:0-47784 GCF_028069715.1 Kluyvera sp. Awk 3
ACTCGCGACCCCGACCTTGGCAAGGTCGTGCTCTACCAACTGAGCTATTCCCGCTTGGGTGTGTCTACTGCTTTCAAATTTTGGAGCGGGAAACGAGACTCGAACTCGCGACCCCGACCTTGGCAAGGTCGTGCTCTACCAACTGAGCTATTCCCGCTTGGGTGCGTCTACTGCTTTCAAATTTTTGGAGCGGGAAACGAGACTCGAACTCGCGACCCCGACCTTGGCAAGGTCGTGCTCTACCAACTGAGCTATTCCCGCAAAATCTGGCAATTTTTGTTGCTGTCGTAATTCGCATTTCTGCTTCGTTACGGGAGGCGCATTATACGAGAATTCTTTCCCCCTGCAACCCCCCCTGAAGCGATTTTTTAAAAAATTCGTTCAACTGCTGGATAAATCGGCAGGTTGATTACTTTAACGCCGATTCACCCCGTTTTCACCTTAAAGTTGAATAAAATGCTCGCGATAGTAGGCCAGTTCCGCCACCGACTCGCGGATATCATCCATTGCCTGGTGAGTGCCCTGCTTTTTAAAGCCCGGCAGAATTTCCGGCTTCCAGCGACGCGCCAGCTCTTTCAGCGTGCTCACGTCCAGATAGCGGTAGTGGAAGTAGGCCTCCAGCTCCGGCATGTATTTAAACAGGAAGCGACGGTCCTGACCGATGCTGTTGCCGCAGATGGGCGATTTGCCCGCCGGAACCCACTGCTTGAGGAACTCCAGCGTCGCCAGTTCGGCTTCACGGTCGCCCATAGTGCTCGCCTTCACGCGATCCACCAGGCCGCTGCCGGTATGGGTACGCACATTCCAGTCATCCATCAGCGCCAGTTGAGCATCAGACTGATGGACAGCGATGGTTGGCCCTTCCGCCAGGATATTGAGCTGCGCGTCGGTCACCAGCGTCGCGATTTCAATAATGCGATCGCGCTCGGGATCCAGGCCAGTCATCTCCAGATCGATCCAAATCAGGTTGTTTTCATCTGCACTCATGCTATTTTCCACCCTTCTTGTCATACCTGCCGCGGTAGGTTAACTAGTATTAATTAGCGTGTATCATAGAGGTTTTGCCCGATATGGGCGACCAGGAGTCAGCACGATTGAGTAAAAATAAACTCTCCAAAGGTCAGCAGCGCCGCGTTAAGGCTAACCACCAGCGCCGCCTGACAACAGCCGCGGAGAAGCCCGATTACGACGATAATCTGTTTGGCGAAGCCGCCGAAGGCATCGTCATCAGCCGCTTTGGGATGCACGCCGACGTGGAGTCCGCCGATGGCGAAACCCACCGCTGCAACATCCGCCGCACTATCCGTTCGCTGGTCACCGGTGACCGCGTCGTCTGGCGTCCGGGGAAAGCCGCTGCTGAAGGCGTCAACGTAAAAGGGATCGTCGAAGCGGTTCACGAGCGTACTTCGGTACTCACCCGTCCGGACTTTTACGACGGCGTGAAGCCGATCGCCGCCAATATTAATCAGATCGTCATCGTCTCCGCCATTTTGCCGGAGCTGTCGCTGAATATTATCGACCGTTATCTGGTGGCCTGCGAAACGCTCAACGTCGAGCCGCTGCTGGTGCTGAATAAAATCGATCTACTGGACGATGAAGGCATGGCGTTCGTCAACGAGCAGATGGATATCTACCGCAAGATTGGCTATACCGTTCTGATGGCGTCCAGCCATACTCATGATGGTCTGAAACCGTTGGAAGAAGCGCTGACTAACCGCATCAGTATTTTTGCCGGGCAGTCTGGCGTCGGAAAATCGAGCCTGCTGAACGCTCTGCTGGGACTGAACGACGACCGCATTCTGACCAACGACGTATCCGACGTCTCAGGTCTGGGCCAGCACACCACCACCGCGGCGCGCCTGTATCACTTCCCGCACGGCGGCGACGTGATTGACTCCCCCGGCGTACGTGAATTTGGCCTGTGGCACCTCGATCCGGAACAAATCACCAACGGGTTTGTCGAATTCCATGACTATCTCGGCCACTGTAAATACCGCGACTGTAAACACGACACCGACCCAGGCTGCGCCATCCGCGAAGCCGTAGAGGAAGGGAAGATCGCCGAGACGCGTTTTGAAAATTATCACCGCATTCTGGAAACCATGGCGCAGGTAAAAACGCGTAAAAACTTTTCAGACATCGATAATTGAGAACTATGATTTTGCCGACTGACATTTGCGTCAACTCTCGCTAGAATCGGCCGCTTTTCTTTAAAGATCCAACGCCTGGCGTTGGATCAGGATCGACACATAATGGCCTGGAGGCTACCTTGTTAAACTCGTTTAAACTTTCACTGCAATACATTCTGCCTAAACTGTGGCTTACGCGTCTCGCAGGCTGGGGTGCGAGCAAACGAGCGGGATGGCTGACCAAACTGGTTATCGATCTGTTCGTGAAGTTCTACAAGGTCGATATGAAAGAGGCGCAGAAGCCGGATACCGCCAGCTACCGCACCTTTAACGATTTCTTCGTTCGTCCGCTGCGTGAAGACGTCCGCACGGTCAACACCGACCCAAGCGTACTGGTGATGCCCGCCGACGGCGCGATCAGCCAGCTTGGCGCCATTGAAGACGACAAAATTTTGCAGGCGAAGGGCCACAACTATTCGCTGGAAGCGTTGCTGGCCGGCAACTACATCATGGCCGACCTGTTCCGCAACGGCACCTTCGCCACCACCTATCTGTCGCCGCGCGACTATCACCGCGTCCACATGCCGTGCAACGGCATCCTGCGCGAGATGATCTACGTGCCGGGCGATCTGTTCTCCGTCAACCACCTGACCGCGCAGAACGTACCGAACCTGTTTGCGCGTAACGAGCGCGTTATCTGCCTGTTCGATACCGAATTCGGCCCGATGGCCCAGATTCTGGTGGGTGCGACCATCGTTGGCAGCATCGAAACCGTGTGGGCCGGCACCGTCACCCCGCCGCGCGAAGGCATCATCAAACGCTGGACCTACCCGGCGGGCGATCAGGAAGGCTCCGTTGCGCTGCTGAAGGGCCAGGAAATGGGCCGCTTTAAGCTGGGCTCAACGGTCATCAACCTGTTTGCGCCGGGCAAAGTGACGCTGGTTGAGCATCTGCAAAACCTCTCCGTCACCCGTTTGGGCGAGCCGCTGGCCGTCTCTACCGAAGCGGTAGCCGAACCGGAAGCGGTTGTTGAAGCTGTTGCAGAAACCGTGGTAGAGCAGGACGTCGCCCCACAGGCTGACGACACGCAAGAAAAAAGCTAATAACCAAATAAGGGTCTGACGTGCGCCTGATTATCACTTTACTGATGGCCTGGTGCCTCAGCCAGGGGGCGTTCGCAGCGACCGCCCCCAACGCCCGGCAAATTGCCCAGGAATTAGAACAGGCGAAAGCGGCGAAGCCCGCTCAGCCTGATACCGTCGAGGCGCTGCAAAGCGCCCTCACCGCGCTGGAGGAGCAGAAAGGCTCGCTCGAACGTGCCGCGCAGTACCAGCAGGTTATCGACAACTTCCCCAAACTTTCCCAGACGCTGCGCAATCAGCTCAACAATCTGCGTGATGAACCACGTCAGGTGCCGGATGGCATGACCACCGACGCGCTGAACCAGGAGATTTTGCAGGTCAGCAGCCAGCTACTGGAAAAAAGTCGCCAGGCTCAGCAGGAGCAGGAACGCGCCCGCGATATTGCCGACTCCCTCAACCAGCTTCCGCAGCAGCAGACCGACGCCCGCCGCCAGCTCAACGACGTTGAACGCCGTATCGGCACCCAGACCGGCAATACGCCGCTGGCGCAGGCGCAAAATCTGAGCCTGCAGGCCGACGCCAGCAAGCTGAAGGCGCTGGTTGATGAGCTGGAGCTGGCGCAGCTTTCCGCCAACAATCGCCAGGAGCTGGCGCGCATGCGCTCAGAGCTGGCGCAAAAGCAGGGCGAACAGCTCGACGCCTACCTGCAAGCTTTACGCAATCAGCTTAACAGTCAGCGCCAGCGCGAAGCGGAACGCGCACTGGAAAGCACCGAATTGCTGGCGGAAAACAGCGAAAACCTGCCGGCCAGTATCGTGGAACAGTTCAGAATCAACCGTGAGCTTTCCCAGGCGTTAAACCAGCAGGCGCAGCGCATGGATCTGGTCGCTTCCCAGCAGCGGCAGGCGGCAAACCAGACGTTGCAGGTACGCCAGGCGCTGAACACCCTGCGCGAACAGTCGCAGTGGCTCGGTTCCTCCAATCTGCTGGGCGAAGCCCTGCGCGCGCAGGTTGCACGTCTGCCGGAGATGCCGAAGCCGCAGCAGCTCGATACCGAAATGGCGCAGTTGCGCGTTCACCGTTTACGTTATGAAGATCTGCTCAATAAGCAGCCGCAGCTGCGACAAATTCGCCAGGCTGACGGCCAGCCGTTGACCAGCGAAGAAAATCGCATTCTGGAAGCCCAGCTGCGCACCCAGCGCGAGTTGCTGAACTCGCTGCTGCAGGGCGGCGACACGTTGATTCTTGAACTGACGAAACTGAAAGTCTCCAACAGCCAGCTGGAAGACGCGCTCAAAGAGGTGAATGAAGCCACTCACCGCTATCTGTTCTGGACCTCCGACGTGCGGCCTATCGACTTCAGTTGGCCGATTGAAATTGTGCAGGACCTGCGCCGGCTGATTTCGCTCGACACCTTCAGCCAGCTCGGCAAGGCCACCATGATGATGCTCACCAGCCGTCAGACGCTGTTCCCGCTATTCGGAGCGCTGCTGTTGGTGGGCTTCAGCATCAGCTCCCGTAAACACTTCACGCGCTTCCTGGAGCGTTCCAGCGCCCGCGTCGGTAAAGTCACCCAGGATCACTTCTGGCTGACCATGCGCACGGTGTTCTGGTCAATTCTGGTGGCGTCTCCGTTGCCGGTGCTGTGGGCAACGCTGGGCTATGGTCTGCAGGAGGCGTGGCCCTACCCGCTTGCCGTGGCGATAGGCGACGGCGTCACCGCTACCGTGCCGCTCCTGTGGGTGGTGATGATTTGCGCCGCCTTCGCTCGCACCAACGGCCTGTTTATTGTTCACTTTGGCTGGCCGCAGCTCCGCGTGGCGCGCGCCATGCGCTATTACCTGATGAGCATCGGGCTTATCGTGCCGCTGATTATGGCGCTGATCATGTTCGATAATCTCAACGACCGTGAGTTCTCCGCATCGCTCGGTAGGCTGTGCTTTATCCTGATCTGCGGCGCGCTAGCGGTGGTCACGCTCAGCCTGAAGCGCGCCGGAATTCCGCTCTATCTCGACAAAGAAGGCAACGGTGAAAACCGCATCAACCTGCTGCTGTGGAACCTGATGACCGGCGCGCCGCTGATCGCCATTTTCGCCGCTGCCGTGGGCTACCTCGCCACCGCGCAGGCTCTGCTGGCGCGCCTGGAGACCTCGGTAGCCATCTGGTTCCTGCTGCTGGTGATTTACCACGTCATCCGCCGCTGGATGCTGATCCAACGCCGCCGTCTGGCCTTTGACCGTGCTAAACACAAGCGTGCCGAAATGCTGGCGCACCGCGCCCGCGGCGAGGAAGAAACGCATGCCACCAGCCTGGAAGGGTCTGCCGAGCAGGAGGTGAGCGAAGTGAACCTCGATACCATCAGCGAGCAGTCGCTGCGTCTGGTACGCTCCATTCTGATGCTGATCGCGCTAGTGTCGGTGATCATCCTTTGGTCGGAAATCCACTCGGCGTTTGGCTTCCTCGAAAACATCTCCCTGTGGGACGTGACCTCAACGGTGCAAGGCGTGGAGAGCATTGAACCGATTACCCTCGGCGCCGTGCTCATCGCCATTCTGGTGCTGATTATCACCACCCAACTGGTGCGTAACCTCCCCGCGCTGCTGGAACTGGCGATTCTGCAGCACCTGTCGCTGACACCGGGCACCGGCTATGCCATTACCACCATCACCAAATATCTGCTGCTGCTGATAGGCGGGCTGGTTGGGTTCTCGATGATTGGCATTGAGTGGTCGAAGCTGCAGTGGCTGGTCGCCGCGCTCGGTGTCGGTCTCGGCTTTGGCTTACAGGAGATTTTCGCCAACTTTATCTCCGGCCTGATCATCCTGTTTGAGAAGCCGATTCGTATTGGCGATACGGTCACCATTCGCGACCTGACCGGCAGCGTGACCAAAATCAACACCCGCGCCACCACCATCAGCGACTGGGACCGCAAAGAGATTATCGTGCCGAACAAGGCCTTTATCACCGAGCAGTTCATCAACTGGTCGCTGTCGGATTCGGTGACCCGCGTGGTGCTGAGTATTCCGGCCCCGTCGGATGCAAACAGCGAAGAGGTGGCGCAAATCCTGTTAACCGCCGCGCACCGCTGCTCGCTGGTGATTGACACACCTGCGCCGGAAGCGTTCCTTGTGGATTTACAGCAGGGGATTCAGATTTTCGAGCTGCGTATCTACGCCGCCGAGATGGGCCACCGTATGCCGCTGCGCCACGAGCTGCACCAGCTGATTCTGGCGGGCTTCCGCGAGCACGGTATTGATATGCCGTTCCCACCGTTCCAGATGCGTCTGGAAAGTTTGAACGGTAAGAAATCCGCCACTACGCTGACCTCAACGGGCCGCGCCAGCCGCACGCCAGGCAGCCTGTAACAAAGGGGCTCGGTGCGCCCCCTCTCCCTTGCAAAGGGAGAGGGCTGGGGTGAGGGTTTAGCTCTATGCCAGAATGCCTCTCCCCAGCACCGTTAGATGCTGATTGTTTATTGAGTGCTCTTCCTGACTTTTCCTGTGCTGCCTCTCACCACCAGCGTCACCGGTAGCATCTCATCCGCCGCCGTGGCCTCTTCCAACAGCAGCCCTACCGCCCGGTAGCCCAACTGATGTTTATCTACCGCGATGGTAGTTAGCGCCGGACGGCTCCAGGCGGCGGGCTCAATATCGTCAAAGCCGACAATCGCAATATCCTGCGGTACACGGAACCCGCGCTGTTCGCAGATATTCATCGCGGCAATCGCTGTCACGTCGTTGTAGGCAAAAATGGCGTCCGGCGGCTCCGTCAGCGACAGTAGCTCATTCATCGCCGCGATCAGCGACTGGCTGGTATCCACCAGCGGCGAGGCGATCACTTCATACTCCGGCGGCATTATCATTTGCGACTCGTACAGCGCCTGACGGTAACCCTTCTCACGCTGGCGAATACTGTAGTGCGTGGCCGTGCTGGCGAGGAAAGCAATCCTCCTGCGGCCCGTGTCTATCAGGTGACGCGTCGCCAGATAACCACCACGCTGATTATCGACGTTAACGCACGGCAAGCCCGGCGCCCACAGATCAACCAGTACCATCGGCAGTTGGGTTTTCTGTACGGCCATAATCAGCGTACTTTCAAAGTAACCTGCGCAGATCAGCGCGTCGGGATGATGTAGCGCGATCTGCTCCTCAACGTTATCGCCGGGGCCGATCGACAGAAAGCTCATCGCGATCCCTTTTTCGCGGCAGTGATCTTCCACGCCCAGCAGCAGCAGCGAGTAAAACGGCAGCGCGCGGGCGATATCATGCTGACGATGGAGCAAAAACAACACGCGTTTTACCTTATCGCCGCGCAGACGGGAAAAGTCATACCCCATCTCCTGCGCCACCGCCATCACCCGCTGGCGGGTCTCCTCTTTAAGCCCCGGCTGCCCTTTTAGCGCCCGGGACACTGCAGCAACGGAAAGCCCGCACGCCTCGGCAATACTTCTGATCCTGACCGGCTTCGTCATGATACTCCCAAAAAGAAACAAATTTTTGTTCACTATAGTTTTATGCGCTTTTCACCGCAACGACCAATTTCCAGCCCCCCACGGCAACGCGCTGCCATGTATGGATAATGCCGCTATCTGCATGAAAAATATTGCTCAGATCGCGGCTAAACATGATCGTATTCACGCTTCGCCAACGGCTTTCTTTCCCTGAGCACGGGTTAATTTTTAAAGTAACAGTATCTTGTTTACTAAAAATGAGGTTTTATATGTTACTGGCAAAGGGTGTTAAGCAAGAGAACTACCTGCTCTCCAGCATCTGGTTTCTCTTTTTCTTCATCTGCTGGGGGGCCTGCTTCCCCTGGCTGTCACTGTGGCTCACGGAAAAAATCGGCATCGATTCCACGGAAGTCGGCATGGTGTATACCTGCATCGCCATCGTGGCCGTGGTCTTCCAGCCGGTTTTCGGCATACTGGCCGACAAGCTCAATTTCCGTAAGCATCTGATGTGGATGCTGGCCGGTCTGATGATCGCCTTCGCTCCTTGGTGGATCTTCGTTTTCGCGCCGCTGCTGAAAATAAACATCATCGCCGGGGCCCTGGCGGGCGGCGCGTTTATCGGCCTGGCGTTTGGTTGCGGCTGCGGGATTTGCGAAGCGTGGATCGATAAAGTCTCGCGCCTCGAAGGCTTCGAATTTGGCCGCGCCAGAATGTGGGGCGGCATCGGCGCGGCGGTCGGAACGTTTATCTCCGGCAAGCTGTTTGCCATCAATCCCGATTATATCTTTATCATGGCCAGCTGCGCGGGGCTGGTGCTGGCGGTACTACTGTGCTTCTTCCGTCCTGGCCAGCAGGGCGGCATGGACGCGCTGAATCCACAGCGTCTGAAGATCGATCGCGGCGACGTGTTCGCCCTGCTGAAAACCCGCCGCTTCTGGTTCCTGGTGCTCTACATGGTGGGCGTCGGCGCGGTATATGAAACCTACGACCAGCAGTTTGCCGTTTACTACAGCAGCTTCTTCGAAACCCGTGAACGCGGCGCGGAAGTGTTTGGCTACCTCTACACGGTGCAAATCTTCCTTGACGCACTGACCATGTTCTTCGCCCCGGCGATCGTCAACCGCATCGGGCCGAAGAACGCCCTGCTCTACTGCGGCTTTATTATGGCGTTCCGCATTATCGGCAGCGCGATGGCCACTGGCCCGATCCTGATATCCACCATGAAGCTGCTGCACGGCTTTGAAAGCTCAATTCTGATTATCGCCACGCTGAAATACATCTCAGCCAACTTCGACTGGCGGCTCTCCGCCACCGTCTACCTGATTGGCTTCCAGTTCGCCAAACAGTTCAGCCAGATTTTTATGAGCACTGCCATCGGCAACATGTACGACGTGATGGGTTTTAAAGAGTCCTACACCATCCTTGGCGCCATCGCCCTGTGCTTCACCGTTATTTCCGTCTTTACGCTTTCAGGCAACCGGGTGCTGCAACCCGCGCCTGCGGCTTAACTCTGTCATTCAGGAGTCGCTATGTCAGCCTTATTTACCGTGATTGAAAACGGCATCACCATGGTCTTTGATTTACAAGATCGGGCGCGCCTGCTGCACTTTTCCGCCCTACCGTTCGATGCTGAAACCCTCGGACACAACGCCGATGAACTGTCGCGTTTTAACCTGGTGGAGGTAAACATCTCCGGCCTTGATAAGCCGCTGGAGCGCCACGGCGCGGGCTTCACCGCCACCGCGCCTGGCTATACGCTTCGCTATCGCCAGCATCAAGATACCCGCAACGCCGATGGCCGCAAGCTGGTATTTACGCTGTTCGATAGGAATACCGCCGCCGAGGTAGAAGTACACTATCAGTTTTATACCCGGCTCTCACTGCTGCGAAGCTGGAGCGTCATCCGCAACCAGGGGAATGCGCCGTTTACCGTTGAGTACCTCTCCAGCTTTGTGATTAACGGCATCGAGAAAGAGAGCGCCAAAAACTGGGGCGACAATTTTAGCCTGCACGTTCCCCACAACAGCTGGACCCGCGAGCTACAGTGGCGGCAATATACCTTCGACGAACTGGGCTTTATGCCATGCATCCAGAAGGGACTGCAGCGCTCATCCAAGCCGTTGCACTACACCAACACCGGAGCGTGGTCGAGCAAAGAGTACCTGCCGATGGGCTATCTGGAAGATAAACACACTGGCGCAGGCCTGTTCTGGCAGATTGAGCACAACGGCTCCTGGCACTGGGAGATTGGCGATCAGGCCAACCATCTGTACCTGCAAATCGGCGGACCGAACGAGTTTTACCATCACTGGTTTAAACACCTACAGCCGGGCGATGAGTTCAGCTCGGTGCCGGTGGCGGTTGGCGTGACAAAATCGGGCTTTACCGACGCCATCGCGACTCTCACGCAGTACCGCCGCCGCACCCGTCGCGTTAACGACGATAACCAACGGCTGGGCGTCATCTTTAACGACTATATGAACTGCCTGTTCGGCGACCCCACCACCGCGAAATTGCTGCCGCTTATCGATGCCGCCGCCGAGGCGGGCGCGGAATACTTCTGCATCGACTGCGGCTGGTATGACAAAGGCGAATGGTGGAACGGCGTGGGTCAGTGGCAACCGAGCGCCGAGCGTTTCCCGGAAGGCATTCAGTACGTGATTGGCTACATCCGCGAGAAGGGATTGATCCCCGGCCTGTGGCTGGAGCTGGAGGTGATGGGCGTGAAGTCGCCGAAGCTGGCGGAAACCGACGACAGCTGGTTCTTTATGCGCCACGGTAAGAGGGTGTTTGACCGCAGCCGCTACCAGCTGGACTTCACCAGCCCGGCGGTACTGCGCCACGCCGACGAGGTTATTGACCGTCTGGTCACCGAATACGGCGTGGGCTACATCAAAATGGATTACAACATCGAACCGGGGATCGGTACCGAGCAACACGCCGACAGCGCCGGTGACGGCCTGCTTAAACACAACCGCGCGTATCTGGCGTGGCTCGATGCGGTCTTCGCCCGCTATCCGCAGCTGATTATTGAAAACTGTGGCAGCGGCGGTCTGCGCATGGACTACGCGATGCTGAGCCGCTGCTCGATTCAGTCCACCAGCGATCAGGAAGATTATCTCAAGTACGCCACCATTGCCGCCAACGCGCCAACGGCGGTGACACCTGAACAGGCCGCCATCTGGTCCTATCCGCTACGCGACGATGATGAGCAGGCGGTGATCTTTAACCAGGTGTCGGCGATGCTGCTGCGCATACACCAGAGCGGCCATCTGGCGGAGCTGTCCGGGCAAGGATTCCGTCAGGTACAGGATGCGATTCGCTACTACAAGACCCTACGCCAGCAGCTAAAAACGGCGCTGCCGTTCTGGCCGCTGGGGCTATCGAGCTTCACCGACGAGTGGGTAGCGCTGGGGATGCAGGCCGAGGATGGAAAAGTGTGGCTGGCGGTGTGGCGACGCGAAGGCGATCAGGCGAGCTGTGAACTCTCACTGACCGGGCTGAAAGGTAAGATAGTTCAGGGATATCCATCCACCGTGCAACACGCAACGGCCTGGGACAATGACGTATTAACGGTCACGATGCCGCCACGCTCGGCGGCGATTTTTGAGATTAGGCGTTAACAAACTGCCGGGTGGCGCTGCGCTTACCCGGCCTACCATTGCATCGTAGGCCCGATAAGCGTAGCGCCATCGGGCACTATTCCGTCGCCAGACTCGGCTGAACGTTGACACGGCGGTGATAGTTTTCATAAATCGCCATCGCCAGCAGCGAGAAGAAGATTGGCCCGCCGATCATCCACAGCGCGCTGCTCCAGTCTCCCGCCTCAATCACCGGCTGAATAACGGTAAAGATGTTGGCAAACGTCACCACCAGCACCACCACACTCGTCGCCAGCACGGTCGACATTTTGGTTTTGAAAATCACGAATGGGCGTTCAAGGCCTGCTTGCACTTTAAAGAACGGGAAGGCCAGCGCGAGGAACAGGTACGGCAAAGTCATCGACACGTTCGCCATCAGCGTCAGTTTGTTGTAGAACGCCGATGCGGTATCGCCGCCAAACGACACCAGCAGGATAAACAGACTCACCAGCACGCACTGCATCCACATTGCCGTCGACGGCATGCCGTTTTCATTCAGCCGCGTCATGGAAGCGGGCCACAGCGCCTTCGGCGTGCCCTGAATAATCGCCTTCAGCGGCGAATAGCTGAGGGTAAAGAATGCGCCAGTATAGGCGAGGAACATCGACAACCCGGTAATACGCGCAAACCACACACCGACACTTGCCGCCGCTTCCGGCGACATGTGCAGCGCGTTGCCCAGTGTGGAACCGAGGCTGGTCATCAGCACGTAGGTAATATTGCCAAGGTTAACCGAACGGTCGCTGAGAATTTGCTGCCAGTTAGTGCTCACGCCCCACAGGAAAATCGCCAGTGAATAACCGATAGAAATAACAATTGCAGCGAATACAATCCCTTTGGCGAAGTTCTTTTCCGGCTTATCGGTTTTATCCACCAGACCGCCCACCGCTTCAATACCGCCGTAGGCAAAGATGGCGAAGACCACAAACGATAATACCGCCAGGCCAGATTGATAACCTGGGTTTGGTGAAGCGGTGAAATTAATCGGCTGGGCAAAGTGACCGCCGTTTAATAACAAAATCGCAATACTGACTAACAATAAAACTAAATTAAGACACATCACGGCGATACCGCCGACGGCGGTAATACGGGCGATTTTATTAATCCCTTTCGCCGCTACGGTGGTGACCAGTACCATCCAGATGACAGCCAGCAGGCCCACGACCTGGGTCGATTGCAGCCCCGCAACGCCCCAGTGCTGGGTCATATCCGAACCAAACAGGAACGTTGAAAACGGCACCCACACTTTCGCGGAAGTGCTGACCATCCAGATAACGTAAGACGAGAACCACATAAAGGTGCCAATAAACGCATAGCGTGGGCCTACGCTGTTATTCATCCAGGAATAGATCCCGCCCTCTTCTTTGCGGTAGGCCGATCCCATCTCAGCCATCATTAAAGCAAATGGAATAAAAAATAATAATGCTGAAAATATATACCAGGTGATGGCGCTATATCCCATCAGGTAAAACGCGGATGGACTATTGGCAAAACCAAAAACAGACGTAAATATCATTAGGATGAGACCGATCAGGCTCATCTTTTTTATTGATGGGGTCATTTGACCCTCCCTTAACTCTGGATCGTTTTTTTACACGTCGACAGGGCTACGCGCTGCAAACTTGTCAGAAACAAGGCAGTGGGGAATCGACGCGAGAATGTGCTGGCCGGATGATAGCAAATAACCAGAACTTTCTTGTGACCATAAAAGGGATTTAGGGATGATATGACTAGAAAATGGCGCATAAAGCGCCATTTTATTTTGTGAAAGTGAACGTTATCGAACTTATGCCCGATCCACGCTAAACGCCAGCACCTCAGACAAGGTCTCGACACCTAGCGCCAGCATAATCAGGCGATCGACGCCCAACGCTACGCCAGAGCAGTCCGGCAGACCGGCTGCCAGCGCGTCCAGCAGATTTTGATCGATCGGCTGCTGCGGCAGACCACGCGCGGCGCGTTTGCGGTTATCCTGCTCGAAACGCTGCTGCTGTTCGCGCGCGTCGGTCAGCTCGTGGAAACCATTCGCCAGCTCCATCCCTTTAAAGTACACCTCGAAGCGCTCAGCGACGCGATGATCTTCAGCGCTAATCTGCGCCAGCGATGCCTGGCTTGCCGGGAAGTGATAAACGAACGTCGGACGATCTTTACCAATGTGCGGTTCAACGCCGAAGGCAAACAGCAGTTGCAGTAACGTATCGCGATCTTCTTCGTTATCTGCGACGTTGCTGAGGTCGAGCTTCGCCGCCACTTCGCGCAGCAAGGTTTTATCGGCCGACAGCGGGTCAATTTCCAGATGGCGCTGGAACGCCTGCTGATAAGAAAGACTTTCCGCCGGTTGACACTCCAGCACCTGCTGCAGCAGATCGTCCACTTCGTTGATCAGGCGATACATATCGAAGTGTGGGCGATACCACTCCAGCATGGTGAATTCCGGGTTATGGTGACGCCCCATCTCTTCGTTACGAAAACTTCTGCACAGCTGAAATACCGGGCCACATCCCGCTGCCAACAGGCGCTTCATGTGGTACTCCGGGCTGGTCATCAGATAAAGGTTCATCCCCTGGGAATGACCCGGACCGACGAAACGCGTCTCAAACGGGACCAGATGTACGTCAGTCACCGTCGCCTGGCTCATGCATGGCGTCTCCACCTCCAGTACGCCGCGGTCAGCAAAGAAGCGACGGATTTCCGCCATCAACGCCGCGCGTTTTAACAGGTTAGGGATGGATGCGCTCGGCTGCCAGGTTGCCGTCTCGCTCATGGTTTTTTCTCCGATTTCAGACAAGGGCACGAAGTCTACCCGCAAGCGGCACATGACACAAATATTGCTCAGTAATTTCTCGCAGGGCAGAACAGAAGATTTCCTTAGGTAATTCCAGAACGTAATTCATCAGCTACAGTGATAAATAAAGCGCACATAACGACAAAAAAATCGAACACATCAAATTTCCCCATCAACCCGGCGGGTATACTGCTTTACCCATAAAGGAGCAGTGGAAACGTTTTTGCGCAGGCCACGTGATATCCCCCCACGTAGCGTGTTGTGAAATAACAATAATCTGGAGGAATGTCGTGCAAACCTTTCAAGCCGATCTTGCCATTATAGGCGCAGGCGGAGCGGGACTACGTGCTGCCATCGCAGCCGCTCAGGCCAACCCGCAAGCCAAAATTGCTTTGATCTCAAAAGTTTACCCTATGCGCAGCCACACCGTGGCCGCAGAAGGCGGTTCCGCCGCCGTCGCACAGGACCATGATAGCTTCGAGTACCATTTTCACGACACCGTCGCCGGCGGCGACTGGCTTTGCGAACAGGACGTCGTCGATTACTTCGTCCATCACTGCCCAACCGAAATGACCCAGCTAGAACAGTGGGGTTGCCCGTGGAGCCGCCGTCCTGATGGCAGCGTTAACGTCCGTCGCTTCGGCGGAATGAAGATTGAACGCACCTGGTTCGCCGCCGATAAAACCGGCTTCCACATGCTGCACACCCTGTTCCAGACCTCCTTACAGTTCCCGCAAATCCAGCGTTTTGATGAACACTTCGTCCTCGACATTCTGGTCGACGACGGTCAGGCCCGTGGCCTGGTGGCGATGAACATGATGGAAGGCACGCTGGTGCAGATTCGCGCCAACGCGGTGGTCATGGCGACCGGCGGCGCGGGCCGCGTGTATCGCTATAACACCAACGGCGGCATCGTTACCGGCGACGGCATGGGCATGGCGTTAAGCCACGGCGTCCCGCTGCGCGACATGGAATTCGTTCAGTATCACCCGACGGGTCTGCCGGGTTCCGGCATTCTGATGACTGAAGGCTGCCGCGGTGAAGGCGGTATTCTGGTCAACAAAAACGGCTACCGCTATCTGCAGGACTACGGCATGGGCCCGGAAACCCCGCTCGGCGAGCCGAAGAACAAATATATGGAGCTGGGCCCGCGCGACAAAGTCTCCCAGGCCTTCTGGCACGAATGGCGCAAAGGCAACACCATTCCGACGCCGCGCGGCGACGTGGTCTACCTCGACCTGCGCCACCTCGGCGAGAAAAAGCTGCTGGAGCGTCTGCCGTTTATCTGCGAGCTGGCGAAAGCCTACGTGGGCGTCGATCCGGTGAAAGAGCCGATTCCGGTGCGCCCGACCGCGCACTACACCATGGGCGGCATCGAAACCGACCAGCAGTGCGAAACCCGCATTAAAGGGCTGTTTGCCGTCGGCGAATGTTCCTCCGTGGGCCTGCACGGCGCTAACCGCCTCGGTTCCAACTCGCTGGCGGAACTGGTGGTCTTTGGCCGCATGGCCGGCGAACAGGCGATGGCCCGCGCGGCCACAGCCGGTGAAGCCAACGGCAGCGCGCTGGACGCGCAGGTCAGCGACATCGAAAACCGTCTGAAAGCGCTGGTGAACCAGGAAGGCAACGAAAACTGGTCGAAAATCCGCGATGAAATGGGCCTGTCGATGGAAGAAGGCTGCGGCATCTACCGTACGCCAGAGCTGATGCAGAAAACCATCGATAAACTGGCTGAACTGCAGGAGCGCTTCAAACGCGTACGCATTACCGACACCTCCAGCGTCTTCAACACCGACCTGCTCTACACCATTGAGCTGGGCCACGGTCTGAACGTCGCAGAATGTATGGCGCACTCGGCCATGGCGCGTAAAGAGTCGCGCGGCGCGCACCAGCGTCTGGATGAAGGCTGCACCGAACGTGATGACGTCAATTTCCTCAAGCATACCCTCGCCTTCCGCGACGCCGATGGCACCACCCGCCTCGAGTACAGCGATGTGAAGATAACGACCCTGCCACCGGCAAAACGCGTGTACGGCGCGGAAGCTGAAGCGGCCGAGAAGAAGGAGACGGCGAATGGCTGAGATGCAGAATTTAAAAATTGAAATCGTGCGCTACAACCCGGAAGTGGACAGCGCGCCGCACAGCGCCTTCTATGAAGTGCCTTACGATGAGCAAACCTCACTGCTTGACGCGCTGGGCTACATCAAAGATAACCTCGCGCCTGACCTGAGCTATCGCTGGTCCTGCCGCATGGCAATCTGCGGCTCCTGCGGCATGATGGTCAACAAGGTGCCGAAACTCGCCTGTAAGACGTTCCTGCGCGAATACCCGAAAGGCATGAAGGTAGAAGCGCTGGCCAACTTCCCGATTGAGCGCGATCTGGTGGTCGATATGACCCACTTTATCGAGAGCCTGGAGGCCATCAAGCCGTATATTATCGGCAACCCACGCACGCCGGAGCAGGGTCCCAATAAGCAAACCCCGGCGCAGATGGCGAAATACCATCAGTTCTCCGGCTGCATCAACTGCGGTCTGTGCTATGCCGCCTGCCCGCAGTTTGGCCTGAACCCTGAGTTCATCGGCCCGGCGGCGATTACCCTGGCGCATCGCTACAACGAAGACAGTCGCGACCACGGTAAGAAGGAGCGTATGGCACAGTTGAACAGCCAGAATGGCGTGTGGACTTGTACCTTTGTCGGCTACTGCTCCGAAGTGTGCCCGAAACACGTCGACCCGGCCGCCGCTATTCAGCAGGGAAAAGTGGAAAGCTCGAAAGACTTTCTTATCGCTACCCTGAAACCACGCTAAGGAGTGCATGATGACGACTAAACGCAAACCCTATGTACGGCCAATGCCGTCCACCTGGTGGAAAAAGCTGCCGTTTTATCGCTTCTATATGCTGCGTGAAGGCACGGCGGTGCCAACGGTGTGGTTCAGTATAGTGCTGATCTACGGCCTGTTTGCACTGAAGCACGGCGCGGAAAGCTGGGCAGGTTACGTCGGTTTTCTGCAAAACCCGATCGTCGTGGTGTTGAACCTGATCACCCTGGCCGCCGCGCTACTGCACACCAAAACCTGGTTCGAACTGGCGCCGAAAGCCGCCAATATCATCGTGAAAAGCGAAAAAATGGGGCCGGAGCCAATCATCAAAGGGCTTTGGGTTGTGACCGCGGTGGTCAGCGTGGTGATTCTGTTTATCGCCCTGTTCTGGTAAGGAGACTGGCATGATTAACCCTAATCCAAAACGTTCCGATGAGCCGGTATTCTGGGGCCTGTTCGGCGCGGGCGGCATGTGGAGCGCAATCATCGCGCCGGTGATGGTGCTGTTGGTCGGCATCCTGTTGCCGCTGATGGCCTCCGGCGACGCGTTCAGCTACGAACGCGTACTGGGCTTCGCTCAGAGCCTGATTGGCCGCGCGTTTATATTCCTGATGATCGTCCTGCCGCTGTGGTGCGGTTTACACCGTATTCACCACGCGATGCACGACCTGAAAATCCACGTGCCTAACGGCAAATGGGTGTTCTACGGTCTGGCAGCGATTCTGACGGTGGTAACGCTGGTCGGCGTGCTGTTTATTTAACCTAATTGGCGCTGTGCAGGGCCTGTAGGCCTGATAAGCGCAGCGCCATCAGGCGAATTGCCGGATGGCGGCTACGCCTTATCCGGCCTACAATGGCCGCCAAAACCTTAATGTGCGCTTATCTTTAAGCCAATAATCCCCACGACAATCAGCGCCAGGCTGGCGATACGCATCGGGCTGGCGGACTCGCCCAGCAGCAGAATACCGGTAATCGCTGCGCCTACTGCGCCAATTCCCGTCCAGACCGCATAGGCCGTGCCCACTGGCAGGCTTTTCATCGCCCACGACAGCAGCGCCATACTAACGACCATCGCCACGATGGTAATAACGCTCGGCACCAGACGGCTAAAACCGTGAGTGTATTTCAGGCCAACGGCCCAGACCACTTCAAGAAGGCCGGCAATAAAGAGAATTAACCAGGACATGTTTGGCTCCATAACGATGGGGCCGTCCCCGGATGAGAGATACGCTTACAGGTCGTCCCGCAAGGTGTTAGAAAAAACACGGGCAGTATAGGACACGAAAAACGACGGTACAACAGCGTGTTGTACCGTCACTATGGATTTATTGCTGCGCCTTGGTTGCTGCCCCAGAAATCGCGCTACCACCGTCTGAAATATCTTCACCAATGCCTCGTGTCGTATTACAGGCGGTCAGGGCAGAGGAAAGAACCAGAACCGTAAAAAATGCTGCAATCGCTTTTTTCACCATAATGTCATCCTTAATAGCCAGTTTTCGTTATCTTGCTTCATAAGCATAGACAACTTCACCCAGCATGTTGGATTTGAGCGATTTTTTTCAGACTAAGACGAAGCGGCAAAACGATAAGGGGAATGGCTGGCGCAGCAGGGCTGCTGCGCCGAACGGATCAAAGCATGAATTACTTCACGCGGGATACGTATTCGCCGGAGCGGGTATCCACTTTGATCACTTCGCCAATCTGGACGAACAGCGGAACTTTAACCACTGCGCCAGTAGACAGGGTAGCCGGCTTGCCGCCAGTACCTGCGGTGTCGCCTTTCAGACCTGGATCGGTTTCAACGATTTCCAGTTCTACGAAGTTCGGCGGGGTCACTGCGATCGGCTGGCCGTTCCACAGGGTCACGATGCACTCAGCCTGGTCCAGCAGCCACTTCGCGTTGTCACCGATCGCTTTCGCGTCAGCGGACAGCTGTTCGAAGGTTTCGTTGTTCATGAAGTGCCAGAACTCACCGTCGTTGTACAGGTAAGTCAGGTTCATATCGATAACGTCTGCGCCTTCAGCGGAATCGGTAGATTTGAAGGTTTTCTCTACGCGGGTGCCGGTCAGCAGACGACGCAGCTTAACGCGTGCGAACGCCTGACCTTTACCTGGTTTAACGAATTCGCTGGCTTCAACCGCGTACGGTTCGCCGTCCATCATGATTTTAAGACCAGCACGGAAATCGTTGCTATAGTAAGTCGCCATAAGGCCCTCTGAAATTGTTAAATGGTAGCTAAGCCACAAAATGGCGCATATTGTAACCCTAAATACCCCATCCAGAGAAGATTGGTTGATGCAACTTGCCGATGTTCTCACCGATCCGGATGAACTATTCCGTCTTTTGAATATAGACGCCGATGACAATTTGCTTGCTGGCCGTGAGGCTAAGCGTCTTTTCGCCCTGCGCGTCCCGCGTGCGTTCGTCGCACGCATGGAGAAAGGCAACCCGAACGATCCTCTTTTACGTCAGGTACTTACTGCACAAGAAGAGTTTGTTACCGCGCCGGGATTCTCCACCGATCCGCTGGAAGAACAGCACAGCGTGGTACCCGGTTTGCTGCACAAGTACCACAACCGCGCCCTGCTGCTGGTGAAAGGCGGCTGTGCGGTAAATTGTCGCTATTGTTTCCGTCGCCACTTCCCGTATGCCGAAAACCAGGGCAATAAGCGTAACTGGCAGGCGGCGCTGGACTACGTGAGCGCGCATCCTGAGCTCGACGAAATCATCTTCTCCGGCGGCGACCCGCTGATGGCGAAGGACCACGAGCTGGACTGGCTGCTCACTCACTTAGAGGCGATCCCGCATATTAAGCGTCTGCGCATTCACAGCCGGCTGCCAATCGTCATCCCGGCGCGTATTACCGACGCGCTGGTCGAACGTTTTGCACGCTCGTCATTGCAGATCTTGCTGGTGAATCATATCAACCACGCCAATGAAATCGACGCTGAGTTCCGCGCCGCCATGTCGCGCCTGCGCCGTATCGGCGTCACGCTGCTTAACCAGAGCGTACTGCTGCGTGGCGTGAACAATAACGCTCAAACGCTGGCAAATCTCAGTAACGCGCTGTTTGACGCCGGCGTGATGCCCTATTACCTGCACGTGTTGGATAAAGTGCAGGGCGCGGCGCATTTCCTCGTCAGCGATGACGAAGCACGAGAGATTATGCGGGAGCTGTTAACGCTGGTCTCCGGCTATATGGTGCCGAAGCTGGCACGTGAAATTGGCGGTGAGCCAAGCAAAACGCCGCTGGATTTGCAGCTGCGCCAGCGGTAAGAGGATAGAGCCAACCCTCTCTTAATGACTAAGAGAGGGTGTACAGCGCATCAGTTCGGGCACTTATAAACCTGGCCGTTCATTTCGCTGTCGGTAGGAACAAAGCTGGAGAGCATGCCTTGCGTCGGGCTGCTGACACCGTAAATCACGTTGCCGCCCATTTCGGCCGCATGGTTGCGCAGCGCGTTTGCCGCCCCGCGCATAGAACCGCCTTCTGCGCCCTGCTGGCCGGAAAGCCAGTTGCTCTGCGCGCCGTTAGCAGTACCCAGCAGCTGGCATTCTGCCCCCGGCTTATCTTCGACAAAGCGCACGCTCTGGCCGGCTGAGGTCAGCTCGGTGGTAGAGCTACAGCCCGCTAACAGCAATGCCGCGCCGACAATCCCTGCTAAAAATTTTACCTGCATGTTATTCCCCACAATCAATGAGCTGGACGCATGTCGTCCGTGTGTAAACCTTATACTAAAAAGATGACCAAAAGAAAAACCCCCGCGCATTTCTGCTACCGATATTGCACATCATTCGCCTCATCCCCCTAAACAAATTCTGATATTACTCCCCGGGATATCGTCTTTTCACACTCAATCGTCTTTAGTGTTGCTGGCGTACAACTTTTGTTCGCTACACAGCACAATCAAAAAGGAGACGATATGAGTAAAACATCCTCAGGAGAGAGGAACGTCACATGGGTGGGTTATCTGGCTTTTTTTCTGACCATTATTTTCTTCTCCGGTTTTTTCGCCAAAAGCACAGAGTGGTGGCGGGTGTTTGATTTTACCGTACTGAACGGCAGTTTTGGCCAGGTTAACGCCGAAGGGCAAAACGCGCTGTCGTTCCGCGGCATCGGCGGCACTGGAGCCAAAGATGGCTTTTTATTCGCGCTGGAGCTGGCGCCCTCGGTGATTTTATCGCTTGGCATCATCGCGGTAACCGAAGGGCTTGGCGGGCTGCGCGCCGCGCAGCAGCTAATGACGCCGATACTGCGACCGCTATTAGGTATTCCGGGTATTTGCTCGTTGGCACTGATCGCCAACCTGCAAAATACCGACGCCGCGGCGGGCATGACCAAAGAGCTCACCGATGAAGGAGCCATCAGCGATCGGGAGCGGGCGATTTTCGCCACTTTCCAGACCAGCGGTAGCGCCATCATCACTAACTATTTCTCCTCCGGCGCCGCCCTGTTTACGGTGGTGACCGTTCCTGTCATCACACCGCTAGCCGTGATTCTGGTGTTTAAGTTCATCGGCGCTAATTTCTTACGTCTGTGGATCGCGCAAATGGAAAACCGTCACAACCAGGAGGATAAAAATGATCGCCCAGCCGCGTAAGAATGTGATGGATATGTTTATCGACGGTGCCCGCCGCGGTTTTACCATCGCCACCACCAGCCTGCTACCCAACGTCGTGATGGCGTTTGTCATTATTCAGGCGCTGAAGGTCACCGGGTTACTGGATATTGTCGGCAAAGTGTGTGAGCCGATTATGGCGCTGTGGGGGCTTCCCGGCGAAGCAGCGACCGTTCTACTGGCGTCGGTAATGAGTATGGGCGGCGGCGTAGGCGTCTGCGCCAGCCTGGTGGCGGCCGGTACGCTCAGTGGTCACGATGCTACCGTCCTGCTGCCCGCCATCTACCTGATGGGCAACCCGGTGCAAAATACTGGCCGCTGTCTTGGCACCGCCGGCGTTAACCCTAAATACTATCCGCATATTATTGCCATCTGCGTCATCAACGCCCTGCTCTCTATGTGGGTGATGCAGCTTCTTTTCTAAGGGAAAACCATGAACTTTTCATTACTGGAACCCCGCTTATTTCGCAATGCGCATCTCTATGCCCCTGACGATCGGGGTATCTGCGATCTGCTGGTCGCTGGGGGAAAAATTGTCGCCATCACCAACGCAAACAGCGAAAGCGTCCCCGAAGCATGCCCGGTCAGCGATCTCAACGGGGCTATCGTCTGCCCAGGATTTATCGATCAGCACGTCCATCTGATTGGCGGCGGCGGAGAAGCGGGCCCACACACCCGGACGCCGGAGGTCAGGTTGTCAAAACTGGTTGAGGCCGGAGTCACCGCCGTCGTTGGCCTGCTCGGCACCGATGGAACAACACGTCATCCGGAGTCATTGCTGGCAAAAACACGCGCCCTGGAGTTCGAAGGAATCAGCGCCTGGATGCTCACCGGCGCTTACGGATTGCCTTCGCCAACCATTACCGATAGCGTGCAAAAAGACGTCGCGCTGATTGATAAAATCATCGGCGTGAAATGCGCCATCTCCGATCACCGTTCCTCAGCGCCCGATACCCATCAGCTTGCCAATATGGCAGCACAGTCTCGCGTAGGCGGGCTGCTTGGGGCGAAAGCAGGCATCTCCGTGTTCCACCTCGGCAATAGCCCCCGCCTGCTGGAACCACTATATGAAATATTGCGCACAGCCGACGTACCGATCACCAAACTACTGCCTACCCACGTCAATCGCGCACAGGCGTTGTTCCAGGCGGCGCTACGTTATGCCAGCGAAGGCGGCTATATTGATATCACCACCAGCATCAACGAGCCTATTGATCCGGCAAGCGCCATCGTGATGGCCCGTGAAGCGCAGGTCCCGCTCGCACGGCTAACGTTAAGCTCCGACGGCAACGGCAGTCAGCCAGAATTTGACCGCCACGGCAACCTGATCGGCCTTGGCGTCGCCGGGTTCGAGTCGCTACTGGAGACGCTGCAACAGCTGGTTCAGCAGCATCATCTGCCGCTGGAAGAGGCGCTGCTGCCACTGACCCGCAACGTCGCGGAGTTTCTCGGGCTGACGCATAAAGGCCGGCTTATACCCGGTTGTGACGCGGATTTTCTGGTGTTGGAAGCAGATTTACGGATTCGGGAAGTATGGGCCAGGGGCCGCCAGATGGTCCGAGACGGTCACGCCTGTGTGAAAGGCACCTTTGAGTAACAAAACCGAGAGATAAAAAAACCCGAGCATCACTGCTCGGGTTTCTTGTCGCTAAAGCGGTTAGCGCACGATTACATCATGCCGCCCATACCGCCCATGCCGCCCATACCGCCAGCAGCACCTAAATCAGGCGCGTCGCCTTTCGGCAGGTCGGTCACCATGCACTCGGTGGTGATCATCAGGCCAGCAACGGAAGCTGCGTACTGCAGAGCAGAACGGGTCACTTTAGTTGGGTCGAGGATACCGAAGTCGATCATGTTGCCGTATTCTTCAGTAGCTGCGTTGTAACCGTAGTTACCTTCGCCCGCTTTCACGTTGTTCGCCACAACAGACGGTTCTTCACCGGCGTTGGAAACGATCTGACGCAGCGGTGCTTCCATTGCGCGCAGCGCAACTTTAATACCGACGTTCTGATCTTCGTTCTGAGCAGTCAGGCCAGCCAGTTTAGCGGCAACGCGAACCAGCGCGACACCACCACCAGCAACCACGCCTTCTTCTACCGCAGCACGGGTCGCGTGCAGGGCGTCATCAACGCGTGCTTTCTTCTCTTTCATTTCAACTTCGGTAGCCGCACCGACTTTGATTACCGCAACGCCGCCAGCCAGTTTCGCTACGCGTTCCTGCAGTTTTTCACGGTCGTAGTCAGAAGTTGCTTCTTCAATCTGTTTGCGGATCTGAGCAACGCGGCCCTGGATTGCAGCTTCTTCACCCACACCATCGATGATGGTGGTGGTGTCTTTGTTGATCACAACGCGTTTCGCCTGACCCAGGTCTTCCAGGGTCGCTTTTTCCAGCTCCATACCGATCTCTTCAGAGATAACGGTACCGCCGGTCAGGGTTGCGATGTCCTGCAGCATAGCTTTACGACGGTCGCCGAAGCCCGGTGCTTTAACAGCAGCGACTTTCACGATACCGCGCATGGTGTTGACCACCAGAGTAGCCAGCGCTTCGCCTTCAACGTCTTCAGCGATGATAACCAGCGGTTTGCCTGCTTTCGCAACGGCTTCCAGAACCGGCAGCATTTCGCGGATGTTGGAGACTTTTTTGTCAGCCAGCAGGATGAACGGGCTTTCCAGCTCAACAGCACCGGTTTCCGGTTTGTTGATGAAGTACGGGGACAGGTAGCCACGGTCGAACTGCATACCTTCTACTACGTCCAGTTCGTCTTCCAGGCCGGTACCGTCTTCAACGGTGATCACGCCTTCTTTACCGACTTTGTCCATCGCTTCAGCGATCAGTTTACCTACGGTTTCGTCGGAGTTAGCGGAGATAGTACCTACCTGAGCGATAGCTTTAGAGTCAGAGCACGGTACGGACAGCGCTTTCAGTTCTTCAACAGCGGAAGCGACAGCTTTGTCGATACCACGTTTCAGATCCATTGGGTTCATGCCCGCAGCAACAGCTTTCAGGCCTTCGGTGATGATAGCCTGCGCCAGTACGGTTGCGGTGGTGGTACCGTCGCCTGCAGCGTCGTTCGCTTTAGAGGCCACTTCTTTCACCATCTGCGCGCCCATGTTTTCGAACTTGTCTTCCAGCTCGATTTCACGTGCTACGGATACGCCATCTTTAGTGATGGTCGGTGCGCCGAAGGATTTGTCCAGCACTACGTTACGGCCTTTCGGGCCCAGGGTCACTTTAACTGCGTCTGCCAGTACGTTAACGCCGCGCAGCATTTTCACACGAGCGTCGTTACCAAATTTTACGTCTTTAGCTGCCATTTCTTCTATTCCTCAAATTCGTTCGCGCGTAGCTCTTACGCTTCAACAATTGCCAGGATGTCGCTTTCAGACATGATCAACACTTCTTCATTGTCGATCTTCTCAGATTTCACGCCGTAGCCATCGTTGAAAATCACGATGTCACCAACTTTAACGTCCAGCGGCTGCACGGTTCCGTTTTCCAGGATGCGGCCCTTACCGACAGCGATGATTTCGCCACGAGTTGATTTTGCTGCCGCAGAACCGGTCAGGACGATGCCGCCAGCAGATTTGGTTTCAACTTCTTTGCGTTTGACGATCACACGATCATGTAACGGACGAATACTCATTGATAGCTCTCCTTTGAGAAAGTCATTATCAGTTATGGGTGACGCCGGGCCGTACACGGTTTTCCGGCTAGTGCCAGAGAGATGGGGGTGGTTATTTTGGCCTTCAAGGGGTCACCCTAAAAAAAATTTCGTACCCGATACGAATCGCGATAAATCGCTGAAATACCGGCTTAGAACAGCACAATGCCGCGGGGTCATAAGAAGAGGTGATGTGTTAAAATTTTGCCCTTTGCCAGGGTATGGAAACAAGTCATGTCAGGTCTGAAACAGGAGTTGGGTTTCGCTCAGGGAGTGGGGCTATTGTCGACGTCGCTGCTGGGCACCGGCGTGTTCGCCGTTCCGGCGCTGGGTGCCATCGTCGCCGGGGAGACCAGCCTGTGGGCCTGGCCGGCGCTGATCGTGTTGGTTTTCCCGGTGGCGATCGTCTTCGCGCTGCTTGGCCGGCACTTCCCCAGCGCGGGCGGCGTCGCGCACTTTGTGGAAATGGCCTTTGGCCCGCGCCTGGCACGCGTCACCGGCTGGTTGTTCCTGTCGGTGATCCCCGTCGGTCTGCCCGCCGCGCTGCACATCGCCTCGGGCTTTACCCAGGCGCTATTTGGCTGGCACGGCTGGCAGCTGCTGATGGCTGAAATGGCTACGCTCGGCCTCGTCTGGTGGCTGGGTCTGCGCGGCGCCAGTTCGAGCGCGAACCTGCAAACGCTGGTTGCGATATTAATTGTCGCCCTGCTGGCCGCAATCTGGGTCTATGGCGATATCTCATTGAAAGCCATCCCTTTCCCGGCGCTACCGGATGTTGAAATATCGCCGCTATTCGCCGCGCTGTCGGTCATGTTCTGGTGCTTTGTCGGCCTTGAGGCGTTTGCTCATATGGCCTCGGAGTTCCGTCATCCGGAGCGTGACTTCCCGCGCGCGCTGATCGTCGGCCTGCTGCTAGCGGGTATTGTCTACTGGGCCTGTACGGTGCTGGTACTGCACTTCCATGCCTACGGGGCCGCCAACACCGCCGCTGCGTCGCTGCCGACCATCGTGGTACAGCTGTTCGGCGTGCAGGCGCTGTGGGTGGCAAGCGTGGTCGGGTTCCTCGCCTGCTTCGCCAGCCTTAACATCTATATCCAAAGCTTTGCCCGGCTGGTATGGTCGCAGGCGCAGCATAAGCCAGACAGCTATCTGGCTCGCCTCTCCCCCGGCCTGGTGCCGCGCAACGCGTTAAGCGTGGTGATTGGCAGCTGCATGGTGAGCACGCTGGCCAGCTACTGGCTTAACATCAATCTGGATGCGCTTATCATTTACGCCAACGGCATTTTCATCATGATTTATCTGCTGTGCATGCTGGCAGGCTGCAAGCTGCTGAGCGGGCGTTACCGAGTATTGTCGGTGATGGGCGTGGCGCTGTGCCTGCTGCTGCTGGCGATGGTGGGGTGGAAGAGCCTGTACGCGGTGATAATGCTGGCTGCGCTGTGGGTGCTGCTGCCGAAAAGGGAGGCATAGACTTAAAAAGCCGGAGTGCATAACGCGCTCCGGCTTTTATCATTACGATGGCTTAAGGACGGTTATCGTCTTTATGGTCCAGTTGGTCAGGGCGCTCGTCTTTACGCTGATACTCCCCGTCAAAGGTCTGCCCGCCGTTGGTGCCACCGGCAAAACCGCCACCCGGCATGCGCCCAAAATGCAGGTGCGGCATCAGCTTCACGGTCAGGTGCTTCTGCACCGGCGGCAACAACAATACCAGCCCCAGGAAGTCGGTAAAGAAGCCCGGCAGAAGCAGCAGAAGGCCCGCGAGGATCAGCGATACGCTTTTGATCATCTCCGCCGCCGGGCTTTCGCCCGCCTGCATTTTTTCCTGCATCAGCATCAGGTTTTTGAAGCCCTGGTTACGGACCAGCGACATGCCGATCACCGAGGTAAAAATAACCAGAATCAACGTCATCAGGACGCCAAACACATGGGCGACCTGGATAAAAATAGAGATCTCAATGTAAACATAGAGAAATATGGCAATTAACGGTATCCAGCGCACTGGCATCTCCTGTGAAGTCAACAACGCGTATCACGCGCTTGCAGCGAGTCATCATTCTCTGCACTAAATTGAAATGGTGGTGAATCGCCGCATTTCAATCAGCGGCGGCCCATATTTTTGTCAACAATCGTCAAGCGGTGATTCATTTCACAAATCAATAATTCTTATCAGTTACGTCTGATAATAAGTGATCCAGATTACTGCAATCCGCTATCATCAGCATATGATCATGGACACCGGGCCGTTTAAGGAAATAATCTGCGGTCAGAAAAACGCATGACCACAAAAATCCTGCGTATTTGGTGAAATCATTGGCAGCTCGCAAAAGAAGGTTCACATGCTAAACAACATTCGTATCGAAGAAGATCTGTTAGGTACCAGGGAAGTTCCTGCTGACGCTTACTACGGCGTTCATACTCTGAGAGCGATTGAAAACTTTTACATCAGTAATAGTAAAATCAGCGACATCCCGGAGTTCGTTCGCGGGATGGTCATGGTGAAGAAAGCGGCGGCCCTGGCGAACAAAGAGCTACAAACCATTCCTAAGGGTGTGGCGAATGCCATCATTGCGGCCTGTGATGAAGTTCTGAATAACGGCAAATGCATGGATCAGTTCCCGGTAGACGTCTATCAGGGCGGCGCGGGCACCTCTGTCAACATGAACACCAACGAAGTACTGGCGAACATCGGCCTGGAGCTGATGGGCCACCAGAAAGGTGAATACCAGTACCTGAACCCGAATGACCACGTCAACAAATGCCAGTCCACTAACGATGCCTACCCGACCGGTTTCCGCATCGCGGTGTACGCCTCTATTGTGAAGCTGGTTGACGCCATTCATCAGTTAGGCGAAGGCTTCCAGCGTAAAGCCGTTGAGTTCCAGGACGTGCTGAAAATGGGCCGTACCCAGCTGCAGGACGCGGTACCAATGACCCTGGGCCAGGAATTCCACGCCTTCAGCGTGCTGCTGAACGAAGAGACCAAAAACCTGCTGCGCACCGCGGAGCTGCTGCTGGAAGTAAACCTTGGCGCCACCGCCATCGGTACCCGTCTGAACACCCCGGATGGCTACCAGCAGTTAGCGGTACAGAAACTGGCGGAAGTCAGTAATCTGCCGGTCGTTCCGGCAGAAGACCTGATTGAAGCGACCTCCGACTGCGGCGCATACGTCATGGTCCACAGCTCGCTGAAACGCCTGGCGGTGAAAATGTCGAAGATTTGCAACGACCTTCGCCTGCTCTCCTCCGGCCCGCGCGCAGGCCTGAATGAAATCAACCTGCCGGAGCTGCAGGCCGGTTCTTCTATCATGCCAGCCAAAGTGAACCCGGTCGTTCCAGAAGTCGTGAACCAGGTGTGCTTCAAGGTTATCGGCAACGACACCACCGTCACCATGGCGTCTGAAGCGGGCCAGCTGCAGCTGAACGTGATGGAGCCGGTGATTGGCCAGGCGCTGTTTGAGTCTATCCACATCCTGACTAACGCCTGCTACAACCTGCTGGAAAAATGCGTCGACGGCATCACCGCGAACAAAGAAGTGTGCGAAAGCTACGTCTACAACTCTATTGGTATCGTCACCTACCTGAACCCGTTCATCGGCCACCACAACGGCGATATCGTCGGGAAAATCTGTGCCGAAACCGGTAAGAGCGTGCGTGAAGTGGTACTGGAGCGCGGCCTGCTGACGGAAGCGGAGCTGGACGACATCTTCTCGCCGCAGAACCTGATGCACCCGGCCTACAAAGCGAAGCGTTATACCGATGAAAGCGAACAATAGTCTTTCTGACTAATAAACTGAGGCATGTCATGATGACATGCCTTTTTTGTTTCTATAATTCACGAAAACACAACAATTACATATCAACTTGGTAAACAAGGAAGGCTAATATGTTTGGAGCAGAACTGGTCATTGTGCTTCTTGCCATCTACCTGGGGGCAAGACTCGGGGGGATAGGCATCGGCTTTGCCGGCGGCTTCGGCGTGCTGGTGCTGACGCTGATTTTTCAAATTAAACCCGGTGCCATACCGTTTGACGTCATTGAAATCATTATGGCGGTTATCGCCGCGATTGCCGCCATGCAAATCGCCGGCGGGATGGATTATCTTGTCAGCCTCGCCGAACGACTGCTGCGTCGGCACCCCAAATACATCACTTTCCTCGCTCCGCTGGTCACCTGGTTTATGACCATCCTCGCGGGGACCGGGCACACCGCGTTCTCCACGCTACCGGTGATTACCGAAGTGGCGAAAGAACAGGGCATCCGCCCTTCCCGCCCGCTCTCCATCGCCGTGGTAGCCTCGCAGATTGCGATTACCGCCTCGCCGATTTCGGCGGCGGTGGTGTTCTTCGCCGGTATCCTTGAGCCGATGGGCGTGAGCTACCTGACGCTGCTGGCTATCTGTATTCCGGTAACGCTGATAGCCGTCCTGCTGACCTCCATCGTTTGTAACTTCCTCGGCTGCGAACTGAAGGACGACCCGGTGTACCAGGAGCGTCTGGCCAAAGGGGAAGTACGCCTGCGCGGCAGCAAGGTCTTTGAGCTGAAGCCGCACGCTAAGCGCTCGGTGCTGCTGTTCCTGGTTGGCATTGTCGCGGTGATGTTCTACGCCACCGCCATCAGCGATACCGTCGGGCTGATTCAGAATCCGGTACTGCCGCGTAACGAAGCGATCGTGGTGTTTATGCTGACCATCGCCACGCTGATTTGTATTACCTGTAAAGTCGACACCGGTGAAATCCTCAACGCCAGCACCTTTAAATCCGGGATGAGCGCCTGCGTGTGCGTGCTGGGCGTCGCGTGGCTGGGTGATACCTTCGTGAAAGCGCACATCGCCGATATTCAGGCGGTAGCGGGCGATCTGCTGCACAACTACCCGTGGCTGCTGGCGGTGGTGCTGTTCTTTGCCGCAACGCTGCTCTACTCCCAGGCGGCGACCACGAAAGCGCTGATGCCTGCGGCGCTGATGCTTGGCGTCACCCCGCTGACGGCAATTGCGTCTTTCGCCGCCGTCTCCGCCCTGTTCGTGTTGCCAACTTATCCAACGCTGCTGGCGGCGGTGGAGATGGACGACACCGGCTCCACCCGTATCGGCAAATACGTATTTAACCACGCGTTTCTGATCCCGGGGGTGATTGCCATTGCCCTCTGCGTCATCCTCGGCTTCATCTTCGGCGGGTTAATGCTCTAACCCGGTGACGCTGTGTAAAAATCGTTAAGGTCGGGCCGCTCTGCGGCCCGATTCACTCAACCCTCTCCAGGTGCCGTGCTATAGTGCCTCTTTTCATCGATAACGAGGTTTACAATGAGCACTCCCGACGCTGTAGTGGTCCTCTGTACTGCTCCGGATGAAGCCACCGCCCAGGACCTGGCAGCCAAAGTGCTGGCAGAGAAATTAGCGGCCTGCGCCACCCTGCTACCCGGCGCGACCTCGCTATACTATTGGGAGGGGAAGCTCGAGCAGGAGTATGAAGTGCAAATGCTGCTAAAAACCGATCTTGCCCACCAGCAGGCGTTGCTGGACTGCCTGAAGGCTCATCACCCGTACCAAACGCCAGAATTGTTAGTGTTACCCGTTACTCACGCAGATGTTGATTATCTCTCATGGCTCAACGCATCCTTACGCTGATCCTGCTGCTGTGCAGCACCTCAGCCTTCGCCGCCGGGTTATTTGACGGACCCGGCCGCAGCAATTTTATTCCTGCTGATCAAGCCTTTGCCTTTGATTTTCAGCAGAACCAGCATGACGTAAACCTGAGCTGGCAGGTGAAAGAGGGCTACTACCTCTATCGCCAGCAGATCAAAATTAACCCGGCCAACGCCAGCATTGCTCCGCTACAGCTCCCCAAAGGCGAACCGCATAACGACGAGTTCTACGGCAAAAGCGAAATCTACCGCCAACGCCTGGTGGTGCCGGTGACGTTGACACAGGCCAGCCACGGCGCGACGCTGACGGTGACCTATCAGGGCTGCGCCGACGCGGGGTTCTGCTACCCGCCGGAAACCCGAACCGTGCCGCTGAACGCGGTCTCTGCCCTTCCCCCCTCCGGGGAGAGGGCCGGGGTGAGGGGCGAAACCAGCGCAGACTTACCGTTCTCCGCCCTCTGGGCCCTATTAATCGGCATCGGCATCGCCTTCACCCCCTGCGTGCTGCCGATGTATCCGCTGATCTCCGGCATCGTCCTCGGCGGTAAACAGCGCCTCTCTACCGCTCGCGCGCTGCTGCTGGCCTTTATCTACGTGCAGGGGATGGCGCTGACCTACACCGCCCTCGGCCTGGTGGTGGCCGCCGCCGGGATGCAGTTCCAGGCCGCGTTGCAACATCCGTATGTGCTGATCGGCCTGTCGGCGGTGTTTATCCTGCTGGCGCTGTCGATGTTTGGCGCCTTCTCGCTCCAACTGCCATCTTCCTTGCAGACCCGCCTCACCCTGATGAGCAACCGCCAGCAGGGCGGCTCCCTCGGTGGCGTGTTCACCATGGGGGCGATTGCCGGGCTGATTTGCTCGCCGTGCACCACCGCGCCGCTGAGCGCCATTCTGCTGTATATCGCCCAGAGCGGTAACCTGTGGCTTGGCGGCGGTACGCTGTACCTGTACGCGCTGGGCATGGGGCTGCCGCTGATTCTGGTCACCGTATTCGGCAACCGCCTGCTGCCAAAAAGCGGGCCGTGGATGGCGCATGTTAAAACCGCCTTTGGCTTTGTGATCCTCGCGCTGCCGGTGTTCCTGCTGGAACGGATTATCGGCGACGTATGGGGGCTGCGGCTGTGGTCGATGCTCGGCGTGGCGTTCTTCGGCTGGGCATTTATCACCAGCCTCGGGCTGAACAAACCGTGGCAGCGCATTGGGCAAATCATCCTGCTGGCCGCGGCGCTTATCAGCGTGCGGCCGCTTCAGGATTGGGTCTTTGGCCAGACGGCCACGCAGAGTCAGGCGCATCTCAACTTTACCCGCATCAGCAACGTCGAGTCGCTGAACGCCGCGCTGGCTAACGCTCGCGGTAAACCGGTGATGCTCGACCTGTACGCCGACTGGTGCGTGGCCTGCAAAGAGTTTGAGAAGTACACCTTCAGCGACCCGCAGGTGCAGCAGGCACTGCAAAATACGGTACTGCTACAGGCGGACGTAACGGCTAACAGCGCGCAGGACGTAGCGCTGCTAAAACATTTACAGGTACTGGGCCTGCCGACCATCCTCTTCTTTGATGAAGACGGCAACGAGCAGCCCGCCCTACGGGTAACCGGCTTTATGGACGCCGCCGCATTTCGCGCGCATTTGCGCGATCGCCAACCGTAGACAACACTTTGAGACGGATAGCCGTCGGGAACGGAGGAGAATACCGTGCAACGCGAAGACGTATTGGGAGAAGCCCTACAGCTCCTGGAGCAAGAAGGGATTGCAAGCACCACGCTGGAAATGGTGGCCGAGCGCGTGGACCGTCCGCTCGATGAACTGCGCCGCTTCTGGCCGGACAGCGAAGCGCTGCTGTATGACGCGCTGCGCTATTTAAGCCAGCAGGTAGAGACCTGGCGTCGCCAGTTGATGCTCAACGAAGAGATGACCGCCGAAGAGAAGCTGCTAGCTCGCTATCCGGCGTTGACCAACTGCGTGACCAAAAACCGCTACCCCGGCTGCCTGTTTATCGCCGCCTGCACCTTCTACCCGGACGCCGAGCACCCGATTCATCAGCTCGCCAACCAGCAGAAGCAGGACGCTTTCCACTTCACTCATGAACTGCTGACCCAACTGGAAGTGGATGACCCCACGATGGTCGCGAAACAGATGGAGCTGGTGCTGGAAGGCTGCCTCAGCCGCATGCTGGTCAATCGCAGCCAGGTCGACGTGGACACCGCGTACCGCCTGGCCGAAGACATTCTGCGCTTCGCCCAATGCCGGCAGAACGGCGCGCTGACCTAGGCCAGCATCCCACCCACGCGGATGACTGACCTGTGGCAGCGCGATTTGTGCAAACGCGCGGCGTAAACGCGTAGATTGCCGCAATAGTAAGCAGTTGAACAGCTTTTCGCTGATTTTGGTTGACGCGAGTGAGCGACTACGGTTTAATGCGCTCCGTTGCCCGGATAGCTCAGTCGGTAGAGCAGGGGATTGAAAATCCCCGTGTCCTTGGTTCGATTCCGAGTCCGGGCACCACTTATTCAGAAAACCCAGCCTATGGCTGGGTTTTTGCTTTTTGGAACCATGCTACCTTTCAAGCCTTATCAAACGTCCGCCGCAGAATCCGCCCCTCCCCCCCATTTTCACCTCAACTGGTTTCCGTTACCCTATAGCCGTAGGCATCGCGACAACCGCCTTGCCACGCATCCTCAAGGTTCTCCATGACCGCCAAAAACAAAATCCTCCTCAGCGCCTGCCTGGCCGGGCACCGCGTGCGTTACAACGGTACCGATAAATCCTGCACCGCAAACCTGCTGCAACAATGGCACGATGAAGACCGTCTGGTTATTCACTGCCCGGAGCTGGCGGCGGGACTAGAGACGCCGCGACTGTCGGCGGAGATGGTTAATGGTCAAGGTATCGACGTGTTAAACGGACGGGCGCGGGTGGTGGAGAGCGACGGACGCAATGTTACACAACCCTACGTGCTGGCTGCCTGGCTGGCGCTGCACACCGCGCAGCAACACGGCTGTCGGTTTGCGATTATGACCGACGGCAGCCCCACCTGCGGCAGCCTGCACGTTTACGACGGCTCGTTTCGCGGCATGAAGGTGCCGGGCGAAGGGGTAGCGGCGGCGCTGCTGCGCGAGCATGGGGTTGAGGTGTTCAGCGAGTCTCAGTTGGATGCGCTACAGCAGCGGCTTGATGAGGTTGAGGGAGCGTAGATCCCGCCCGCCCGGCATCGGCGCAATGCACCTTGCCTGGGCGACCCGATACGTTATGCCTCTCTACTTCAGAGAAAGTCCCTTCATGGAAATTTATAATCAAGATCACGGAAATTAATTTCTAAATCATAAAACCTATTTCCGTCCTCCCCTTGCTAAGATCCCTCCCGAGAGCCACTGCGGCCTCAGCGCCGCATAATAAGAGGTGCACTCCATGCGTAAAGATTTAACCAGTAACGAGCTGAGAATTTATAAATTCTGCCAGGAGCACCCGGCCGACGTTTATAAAATGAAAATTCATGAACTGGCCGAGCGCGTTTACACCACCGCACCGTCTATTTCGAAACTGGTTAAGAAATTAGGCTTTAATAATTTTCAGGAGTTTAAGGTCGATGTACGCGACGTATTCTCCATGTCGCAAAACTCACAGCATCATAATGCCTTCGTGAGCGAGTATCTCCAGGAAATGCAGGATGCCTTAACTAAGGTTTCCGAGAGTAAAATAAAAGCCTTTTGTGATTTTTTATCCACATGTAACACGATTATTACCTGGGGATATGGCACTTCGGATAGCGTGGCAAATTATGTCAGCTATAACCTGATGGTGCTGGGCTTTAATATCCTCAATGAAACGGACTATACCAACTGTAATGTGCGTAGCCGCTTTCTGACCGCCGATGACTGCGTGTTGATTGTATCCAACAGCGGCGAGTCGGAAATGCTGGAAGAAATCATCACCAATGCGCGGAAAAACGGCATCAAAGTTGCCGCCATCACCAGCCGGGAAAATTCGACGCTGGCGCTTAAGGCCGATGCCGCCCTGATCTATAAAAACGCCATTATTAAAAACACGGCATTTGAAAATATTAGCTATCCGATTCAGATAGCCATCATCGACATCATGCTTTTCCATTTATCCAATGTCAGAAAAGTATCACTGAAATTTAATTCAAAGGTAGAAGACTCATGACCCAACTTAAACTCGTTGTGATTGGCGCTGGCAGCAGCTATACCCCTGAACTGATTGAAGGGGTAATTATTAATCATCATCAGCTGCCGATATCCCATATTGCTTTTGTCGACATCGAAATGGGCAAAGAGAAAATGAACATCATTTTCGAGCTCACCAAAAGAATGCTGGCCAAAGCAGGCTTACCGATTGATGTCAGCCAAACCTTCGACCGCAAAACAGCGCTACAGGAGGCGGATTTCGTGGTGACGCAGCTGCGTGTCGGCGGTATTGACGCTCGTATCGTCGATGAAAAACTACCGAAATCATACGGTTTTATTGGCCAGGAAACCAACGGCGCGGGCGGGATGTTTAAAGCATTGCGCACCATTCCGGTGATTATCGACATTGCCAATGAAATGAAAGAGATTTGCCCTAACGCGTGGCTGATCAATTTCACCAACCCGGCTTCCATGGTGACCGAAGCGGTTCTCAAATACAGCAGTAACAACCGGGTGATTGGCCTGTGCAATGGCCCGATCAATATGACCCATCAGGTTGCCGGCCTGCTAAATGTTGACGTTGCCGATTTGTACGTTGAGTTCAAAGGCTCCAACCACATGAACTTTATTACCAAAATTCTGCACAACGGCGTAGACCGCACCCGGGAAACCATCGAGATAATCAACGCAGCGGATGTCGACCAACTGAGCTTTAAAAACGTCAGCAACGAGCAGTTTAATAAAGAGCTGCTGGCGGCCACCAACCTGATCCCATCCTCGTATTTAAAGTACTACCTCAAAACGACCGAAATGCTGGCTGAACAGGATGCTGCCGAGCTGTCGCGCGGTGAGATCGTCAAAAATATCGAAGCCGAGCTGTTTAAAAAATACAGCGACGTCACGCTTCAGGATAAGCCTAAAGAATTGGAGGCCCGCGGCGGCGCGCTCTATTCCACTGCGGCGCTGAACGTCATTCGTGCCATATACCTCGATGATAAGAGCATTCAAACCGTCAACGTTCGCAACGGCGGCGCGATTACCAATTTACCGGAAGATGCGGTAGTGGAAGTGAACTGCGTCCTTACCCGTAATGGCCCAATGCCAATTTGCACCGGCGAAATTCCGTCTCCCGCCAAAGGTATGGTGTCGATGATGAAGGACTATGAAGCGCAGATCGTCAAAGCCGCCGCCACCGGCGACTATCAGGCACTGATCGCAGGCTTCCTCTTCAATCCATTATGTTCAAGCGACAATAAGGGCGTTGAGCTGGTGAAAGAGATGCTGCGGGCCAATAAAAAGTATCTGCCGCTGTTCGCCAACAAAATTGAATCACTCTAATCGCGGGAAGACACCGATGAAATGTACAGCTTTTGATACCAACGCCGCGCTGGCCAAGCAGGTGGTCAGCGAACTCTCAGCGCTTAAGCCGCATTCCCGCGTGTTAATCCCTTCGGGGAGCACACCGCGCTGGGTTTACGACCTGCTGGCGACAACGAAGGTTGCCGAACATCTCACCTTCTTTGCGCTGGATGAATGGGTTAACGTGCCCAGCGAGTCCGATGGCAGCTGCCTGAGTATGATTAATCAGGACTTTGTGCATAAATGCGCGCATCCGGTGCAGTTAATCCATTTTGATCCTTACGCCTCGACGGCGCAGAACATTGCCCATTACAACGCCGCGCTCAACGGCGCAGAGTTTGATTATGTGATTCTGGGTGTCGGGATGAATGGACATATCGGCTTAAACGAACCGGGCGTTTCTTTTGCTGAGGATTATCTGCAAACCCAACTGGATGACGTCACCATTAACGTCGCCAGCCACAAATACTTTTCCGGCGACGTCACGCTCAGCGAAGGCATTACCGTGGGGCTGGGTAAAATCATTAAAGCCAGCAAAGTGATCGTCATTATTAACCACGAGGATAAAAAAGGGATTTATCAGGAGATCGTGAACGGTGATGCCCATCACACCGAAATCCCGGCCATTTATATTAAGCAATTCCCGCACGTTAATTACTACATTACCAAAAACCTTCAAGGGTAAGCGGAAATGAGCATAACCTCTCTACTCGAACAAAAGATGTTGCCGTTGGCCGAGAAAATCTCGTCAAACATCTATTTAACCGCCCTCAAAAATGCCTTTATTGCCCTGATTCCTTTTTTAATCGTCGGCTCATTTTTCCTGCTACTCACCAACTTTCCGATTAGCGGCTACAACGAGTTTATGACCTCGCTGCTCGGAAAAGGCACGCTGGATAAGCTCAACTACGGGATTAACGCCAGCTACGGATTAATGACCCTGCTTGTGATTATCACCTTTTCAAAGGAGTTAGTCGAAAAGCTCAACCTCAGCCAGAGTGCCGCTATTTTGCCGGTAGCGATCTTCTTCTTAATGCTGCCTGGAAGTATCACTACCGAGTCTGGCACTCTTGTTGATGGGGCTTATGCGCTGCTGGACTTTAGTTCGGAGTCGATGTTTTTAGGGATCATTGTCACCCTGGTCACCATCAAGATGATTGAGTTCCTGGAGCACAGGGCCTTTACCATCAAGATGCCAGACAGTGTGCCACCCGAAATTGCCAGGTCGTTTAAATCGCTGGTCCCCATTCTTGTGGTGCTACTGTTCTGGATAATCGTGAAGGTGCTGTTTGAGCACACCCATTTCGGCACCCCGGGGAAATTTATCAGCGTCGCGCTACAACAGCCTCTGCTCTATTTAGGCAACTCCATCTTCTCGCAGCTTATTGCTGAAATGATGATCAGCCTGTTCTGGTTCTTCGGTATTCACGGCGATTCTATTGTCTCATCGGTGATGGGGCCAATCTGGCAGACGCTTAGCGCGCAGAACCTGGCGCAAACCCAGGAAGGTCTGGCGGCGACCAACATCATCACTCAGCAGTTCAGGGATGTGTATTTGATTGCCGGCGGTACCGGTTTTACCGGCGCGCTGCTCATCAGCATCTTTATGGTCGCGAAAAGCACGCGCCTGAAGCAGCTTTCAAAGCTGGCGGCCCCGGCTGCCATTTTTAATATTAACGAACCGGTGATTTTTGGTCTGCCGATCGTACTCAATCCACTGATGCTTATCCCATTTCTGCTAACGCCAATGGTGCTCTGCACGATAACCTACGTGGTGATAGCGCTCGGCTGGGTACCGCCAACGTCCGGGGTTGCAATTCCGTGGACGACACCGATTTTTATTTCAGGCTTCCTCACCACCGGGGTTTCGGGCGTCGTTTTGCAGGCGGTGAATCTGGTTGTCGCCACCGCGATTTATACGCCGTTCGTGAAGATGTTGGACAAGCAGTATCTGCATGAAGAACATCAGCCAGAAAGCGCGGTGGATGAACGACAAACTCAGCGATAGGAGCCAGAACAGGCCGGGGAACAGTCGCTGCTGATCACCCGGCAAATCAACAACCCGCGCCAGGACTCCCGCATTCTACTGACCACACAGCACTCGGCTAACGGTCAGGTCACCCAATGAATTAAGCGCGAGTTTGGCCCGCAGGGCGTGCTTAGCGGGATTTATGCTGATTTATTGCATCGGCAGGGTTAGCGCCTTGATGAGAGGAATAGATTTATGCTGTAATCCATGAGAGATTAGGCTTTACTCAAAGGAACGCTATTCGCCACGGAACAGAGGACGGCAGAATGTTATCGTTTAAACTGGATGGTTTTACTCATTATACAATTAAAAGAATGGCCACCCAGCGTCCGACGCTTTCCATTATTATTCCTGTATATAATCGGCCTGTCGCGATTGCTAATTGTCTGAACCAGCTAAAAAATACGGAATATAATAAGAATGACGTAGAGATCATTCTTATCGACGACTGCTCATCAGATAATACGTACGACATTCTACAAAGTTATTTAAGCGACTTTCCTAATATAATTACGCTCAAAAGAGAAGAGAACTCAGGCGGTGCATCACAGCCCAGAAATAATGGTCTGGAGATTGCATCAGGGAAGTGGGTACTATTTATTGATTCCGACGATCACATCACGTCCTTTGCCATTTCTGATGCACTGGCCGCCGCACAGTGCGACGCCGAAACGGATATGGTTTGTATGCCATATTTTAAAGCTGAAGGTAGCGGACGAGCGATAATGGCATCAGCTTTCCCTTATAATGAGACCAAAACAGGTTTAACATTTACGCAAACAAAGCTTTATAACAGCTTGAATGTTGTAGGTAAATTGTTCCGGGCTTCGCTGATAGCAGAATATCAAATCATCTTTCCTGCCCATATCAAGGTCAGAGAAGACAACTGGTTTATGATGAAGCTGTACAGCGTAGTACGGCACATTACGATCCTTGGAAATAAGAAACAGTACTATTTCATCAACGAAGTCGATAATGTTTCACTCGCGGCAAAAGGCACCTCGCCGGCCGCTGCCGTCGAAATTTATCTCTCTGCCTATGACTTTATCTGTAGCCGCAGCGGGTTAGGCGAAAAAGAACGACTGGACTACCTGGCGATCTACCTTAATCGTTATGCGAATATGATAAGGCGGGGTAAAAATGCACCGTTACGCTTCTTCAAACATACTCAGCAAACATTAAAAGCGCTTTCGCAGAATCCACATATTACCGAGAATGCCAAAAGTTTAATTGCCGACCTGTATGCAGGCAAATATTCCCCACCTACTCGCACAATGGCAGCACTGAAGTCATTGCTGGATCAAACGAAGGCGACGTTAACGCCGACAGCGATTGCAGCACAACCCGCTCATTTTCCGGCGTATATTCTTCTCATGAGCATAAGCAATGGTCAGGAACGCGCCTTTACCGTCTGCGGCAAAGGTTCGACCTTTAATGAGGCCTGGGCGGCAGGGGAAGCGGAATTAGCGCGCTGGCAGCACAACAAACACGCGTCGCCTATTTGGCTGCGCGTTGATATTGTTAATAAAATACAGACTCTACGCTGGGACGCGCTACAGGAAAAACTCAGCAGGACCAAACGTAACTATTTCCGTTTTGGCCTAAGCTTTACCCCCGATTTTCGGCATCCCATCCTCGAGCAAGAAATTAATGCTAATGCCCTGATGTATCAGGGTGCGGAGGGCGTCGCTACGCCTAATAATGCCAATCTGGCCAATTTTGCCCGCTGGCGCTTCAGCAGCGAATTGTGCTGGCCGGAGAGCCCCGAGCAACTCATCTGGCGTTTTAACACCCGCAGCGTCTTCTGCGACGGCGAGCAGGTGTATCCCATTGAATCCAGCGGCCGCAATGCGGGCTATCGCCAGCTGTCAAACTGGCAGGAAGAGGCGCTCGACCCGATGATTTTCTCCGCCACCGACTACCTGGCGCGTCAGGTTCAGGCGTCGGGGCGCTACGATTACGGCTGGTTCCCCTGTTTCGATCGGGCCATCCCTACCTACAACGCGCTGCGCCACGCCAGCTCAACCTATGCGTTGCTCGAAGGTTGGGAAGTGACGCAAGAACCTACACAGTTCGCCGCCATTGAGCGGGCGCTGCACGACCTCTCAAGCGAACTGATTGCCACCCGCGCGCTGCCCGACGGCAGCGACGCCGATTTTCTTATCGATACCGGCGGCGAAATTAAGCTCGGCGGGAATGCAGTTTGTATACTGGCGATGGCCAAATACACCGAACTCACCGGCGACCAACGCTATCTGCCACAGATGCAGCGTCTGGCAAACGGCATCGGCTTTATGCAAAAAACCGATACCGGCGGCTTTAACCACGTACTGAACGCCGCCGATCTGTCGCTGAAGGCCGAACACCGAATTATCTATTACGACGGCGAGGCGGCATTCGCGCTGATGCGTTTGTACGGGCTGACCAAAACGCCGCGCTGGCTGGAAATCGTTGAACGCGCGATGGATCACTTTATCGCGCAGAAGCACTGGCAGGCTCACGACCACTGGCTAAGCTACTGTGTAAACGAGTTAACGCTGTACCGTCCGCTTGAGCGTTATTATCAGTTTGGCCTGGACAACGTGCGCGATCACCTGGACTTCGTGATCAACCGGGTCACCACCTACCCGACGCTGCTCGAACTGATGATGGCGGCGTCGCGCATGCTAAGCCGTCTGGCCACTTCCGAGCATCGTCACCTGCTGGACGGGTTCGATCTGGAGAAGTTCAACCTGGCGCTGGAGACGCGGGCGCGGTACCTCGCGAACGGTTTTTTCTGGCCGGAACTGGCAATGTTCTTCAAAAATCCGCCCCGGATCGTGGGCAGTTTTTTCATTCGTCACCACAGTTTCCGGGTGCGCATTGATGATGTCGAACACTACCTTTCCGGCTATGTTGCTTACCGAAAACACTGGCGTCATCAGCATGACAAGACGACATAATCCCTTAATGATGAGCGTTTGCTGAATGAAGCGCCTGCGGGATATCGTACGTCCATTTATCTGGAAACGCTGGCTATCGTTGTTTCTGGCGCTGCTGCTATTGGTGCCGCCCGAACTGGGCGCGGGATGGAATTTCAATACCATCAACGAGCGGACGCAACGGCTATATGGCCCCGCGACGCCCACCGCCCAGCGCAATATTGATGCCTGGGAGGCGTTGCTTAAACAGCCGACGCAGGGCAACATTCAGGCCACCCTGAACCGCGTGAACCAATTTTTTAATTCGCGCATCCGCTTTGTGGACGATATAACGGTGTGGGGGCAAGAGGATTATTGGGCGACCCCGGTGGAAGCCTTACGTAAAGGCGCGGGAGATTGCGAAGACTACGCGCTGGCCAAATATTTTACCCTACGTGAATTAGGTGTTCCGGCAAGCCAGCTGCGAATCACCTACGTTAAAGCATTACAATTAAATCAGGCACATATGGTTGTGACATGGTATTCGACGCCGGACGCTATTCCGCTGGTCCTCGATAACCTGAAGCCCGCCATATTACCCGCCACCGCCCGCAGCGATCTGCTCCCTGTTTATTCCTTTAATGGGGAAGGTTTATGGATCCCGCAGGCCAGCGGCAGCAAGCGCGTTGGCGACAGTAAACGACTTTCACGTTGGCAGGATCTTCTCACCAGGATGCGTGCAGAAGGGTTTGTAATTAATGAATAGGAAGCGGTCATGTCCCTTTATAAACAGCTACTGATTGGCATCTGCCTGTTTACGCTGACGATATTCTGCGGCAACTTTTTCGCCACGCTGGAAAGCTCGCGCGAGCAGTATCACAACCAGCTGAGTGCGCATGCCCAGGATGCCGCCACGGCGCTCGGCCTCTCGTTGACCGCGCATATCGATGACCCGGTCATGACCGAGCTGATGGTGAACTCCATTTTCGACAGCGGCTACTTCTACCGCATTCAGGTCGTGGATATCAAAACCGGCAAGCCCATTATTGAGCGTCAGAACATCCCGCCCAGCGCCAACGTGCCTGGCTGGTTTGCCCGCATCGTGCACCTGAACCCCGGCCAGGGCGAAGCTATCGTCATGCGCGGCTGGACGCAGGCCGCGCGCGTGGAGGTGGTTAGCCACCCGATGTTTGCGCTGTCGCGCCTGTGGAGCAGTCTGGTCGCCAGCTTCCTGTGGCTAACCGGCTGTAGCGTGTTGTGTATCCTGGGCGCGATGTTCCTGTTGCGCCACCGTCTGCGCCCGCTGAACTACATCGTCGAACAAGCTACCGCCATCAGCCGCCGCGAGTTCCTGAGCCTGCCAGCACTGCCGAAAACGCCGGAGCTGCGTCGGGTTGTCGAAGCCACCAACATGATGGTTACCCAACTGAAGGCGCTGTTTAGCGAGCAGGCTCAGCGCACCGAGGCGCTGCGGCAGGAAGCCTATAACGACAGCCTCACCGGCCTGAACAACCGTCGCGCTTTCGACATCAAATTCCAGACCCGCCTGAGCGATGAAGACCACGCCGACGGCAACCTGATCCTCCTGCGCGTGCAGGATCTGATGGGCCTCAACCAGCGCCTTGGCGGCGCCAACACCGATAAACTGCTTAAAGCGGTTGCCGATATCCTCAGCAGCCTCCAGCAGCGCTACTTCCATAGTGAAGGTTTTGTCGCCCGCGTACGCGGTGGCGAGTTCGCCATTATCACCGCCCCCGTTCTTCCGACGGAGATGGAGAGCTTCGCTAACTCACTGAACACACAGCTCAAAGCGTTGTATGAAACAGGCCTGAGCGACGTCAACCCGGTGGCGCATTTTGCCGAAGTTGCTTTCCACTATGGTGACACGCCACAGAACCTGCTGCGTCAGGCGGACCAGATCCTGGTGGCCGCCGAAGCCGATATGCGCACCTTCGTCGACCCGGCATTGGCCGCGCAGCAAACGCCGGATGAGGACCACCACCACTGGCATCAGCGCCTGACGGAGATTCTGGATAAGGAAGCGTTTGAGCTTTATTCGCAGCCCGTGTACGAGTGCAATAGCAAACACGTTGTTCTCCATCGTAAAATTCTGGCGCGTATTAAAACCACCGATGGCGAAATTATCCCAGCAGGCCGTTTCATCCCGTGGGTTCGCCGCCTGGCTCTGGGCCGCCGTATGGACGTCGTCATGCTCAAACAGACGCTGCGCGCGATGGAAAGCACCACCCACGCTTTTGCACTCAGTATTAGCGGTGAAAGCGTCGCGGACGACGAGGGACTGAACGCCCTGCTCCAGCCGCTGAAAGCGGCGCGCCACCTGGCATCGCGACTGACGCTCGAGCTGGATGAGAACGAACTACCGGAGCCAGAACGTGTCACCGTGCTGGTGAAAAAACTACAGGAATTGGGCTGCGGCCTGGGCATTCAACACTTTGGCGGTCGCTTCCATCTGATTGGTAACCTGCCGCAGTGGGGGCTGGCGTGGATTAAGGTCGACGGCGGCTATATTCACCACATCAATGAAGAAGAAGATAAAAAACTCTTTATAGAAGCGATTTACTGGGCGACACGCCAGATCAACGTCCCCCTTATCGCTGAACGAGTGGAAACCGAAGGCGAGCTGGCCGTGCTGGAAAAAATTGGCCTGTATGGCGCAATGGGCCGCTATTTTAGCGATGCCAGCACACTACAATAATTTTCAGGAGAGCAGCCATGCATTTTATTGAACGCGATGGTGAAGGACGGATCGTTCGGGTTGAAGCCGCGGAATTCAGCGGGATGACTGAGCAAAGTGCGGAGACAACCGCAGAGATTAGCGAGTGGTTGAAGGTGGAAAACCTTCGCGCGGCCACGCTACAAAGACTGCAACAGAGCGACCTGGAAATGGTTCGCGTACTGGAAGATCTCATTGAAGTACTGATGAGCAAAGGGGTTATCAGCATTACCGACCTGCCGCCAGCGGCACAAAATAAGCTGTTAAATCGTGCCCAGGCACGACAGGCGCTGAGCGGATTGGAAGGTCTGATCGGCGATGACGAAGAAAGGTTGATATAACCCAATAATAAAGCTGATTATTTAAGGTGCATGAATAATGTGCCTTAAATATCATTAGTGCTCTAACGATCGTTATTCCCCCCTATTTTTAACAGCCGCTAGCCATTCTGGCGGATTAAAACAACCTTAAAATCAAAGAATAAATTCTCACTTCGTCATATTCTTGGCTTAAGATACGACTTATCGCCGATCCCGGGTGCATTGCAGCGTTCGAAATATCAGCACCATTAATCAATCTAACGGCAATCACCTCTTAGATCCGCGATAACATAACGATAAAAATATTCCAGCGGAAACGGAAAACACCGCGCAAGACCAATGGGAGAGCAAGATGAACGGTATAGCCGGCACAATTAAAGCGATTATCGGTCAGGTCTTCGCAATTTCACCTGACGGAACCCGGCGCCTGCTCGTTGAGGGCGATAAACTCCTCGCTGGCGAGCAAATTGAAACCGGCGCCAACGGTGCCGTCACCCTCGCTCTCCCTGACGGGAAAACGTTAGATCTCGGCCGCGACAGCCACTGGGATGGCGGCCACGGCATCGCCAACACACCTGACGCAACCGACACCACGGATATTGCCGCCATTCAGCAGGCGATTGCGGATGGTCAGGACCCGACACAAATTCTTGAGGCCACCGCCGCAGGCCCACAAACCACGACCGGCAGTGGCGAGCCCGGCGCAGGCGGTGCCCATACTCACGTTATCCTGGATCTCACCGGCGAAAGAGTCGACCCTACAGCTGGATATCCGACTGAAGGCCTCGATTTCCCCAATACGCCGATAGAAGAGGAACTGACGGTTCTGGATCGATCGGATGCTGAGGATGAGGGTGATTCGGACGCCGACAGCGATTCGGATTCTGACAGTGACTCCGACTCGGACAGCGATTCGGATTCCGATAGCGACTCCGATTCCGACAGCGACTCGGATGCCGACAGTGACTCCGATTCTGACAGTGACTCGGATGCCGACAGCGACTCCGATTCAGATAGCGACTCGGATTCNGACAGNGACTCCGATTCCGACAGCGACTCGGACTCTGACAGCGACTCGGATTCCGACAGTGACTCCGATTCCGACAGTGACTCGGACTCCGACAGTGACTCCGATTCTGACAGTGACTCCGATTCCGACAGCGACTCCGATTCTGACAGCGACTCGGATTCTGACAGCGACTCGGATTCTGACAGCGACTCCGATTCTGACAGTGACTCGGACTCAGATAGCGACTCGGACTCCGACAGTGACTCCGATTCCGACAGCGACTCGGACTCAGANAGCGACTCGGANTCNGACAGTGACTCNGATTCCGACAGCGACTCNGACTCTGACAGNGACTCCGATTCTGACAGCGACTCCGACTCGGACAGCGATTCGGATTCCGACAGCGATTCGGATTCCGACAGCGACTCCGATTCCGACAGTGACTCGGACTCAGATAGCGACTCCGATTCTGACAGCGACTCCGATTCTGACAGTGACTCGGACTCAGATAGCGACTCGGACTCCGACAGTGACTCCGATTCCGACAGCGACTCGGACTCTGACAGCGACTCGGATTCCGACAGCGACTCCGATTCCGACGGTGACTCAGACGCCGACAGTGACGCAGACAGCGATGCAGACTCGGATAGTGATGCCGATGCCGACTCTGACGCTGACTCCAACGTCACCCTCAACGTCAATGTGACCGCAACGGAGTCATCGAAAGTCACGCAGGTAAACGGCGGCAGTAAAGATCCAAGCGGAAATGGTTTTGACGTCGATAGCAACGGAATGATCGTCGCGGTTGGCGCCAACGTGGTGGTCTGGGTTTCGGCAGGGGATATTGGAAAATACGTTTCCAGCGATATTCCTGCTGAAAATATTCACGTTTACGACCAGGGTAATGCGCAGGGGAACGAGGGTAAAACAGATATCTTCGTACTCCATGAAGACAGTACCTATACCCAAGGTGATGGCACACAGCACTCAATGAACGCGGTGAACGGGAATCGAGAGCCGACGTCGAGTAACGCCAACGACTACATCTTTGTTCCGGGTTCATCAAGCTGGAGCTCGTCTGCGGGCTCAGCCAACGTCAATAACAGCATCAACTATTACGAAAGCGTAAACGTCACCATTAACGGTAAAACGTATGGCGGCAACAACCGGGTGAGTGAAGTTATTTCCGGTGACGGGAAAGAAGGTCTGGATCCTTCACATCCGGATACCCATACCACCTGGCAGTATGAGCTGAACATTGATGCGAACCTCGATGGTGCGGCGGGCAATGACCATATCTCGTCGATCAAACTCACCGGGTTGCCGCCGGGAACAACGATCAGCTACAACGGCGAAGACTATACGGTTGATGCGCATGGAAATGTGGTTATCGATATCACCGGTGATAGCAACCTGGATATGGATCTCACCTTTACCTCATCGACCCAGATAGACGATCTTGGGTCGATCAAAGTGGAAATCACCACTGAGGTTGATGGTTCGTCGCACTCGTCAGGCGATATCGATGCCAACAGTGGCGATCACGCGATCGCCATCACTGGCGACGAAGATCATCACGCGGATAGCGACTCGGCTACTCTGATGAGCGCAGATGACGATGTGCACCACGCGACTGCCGATCACGTCGATACTGCGGATAGCACCGATAGTTCGCCGGAGCATACATCGGACGATCATACGGAGACGACTGCGTCAACGGATACAACCGATGACAGTGCCAGCACAGATCAAACGCAAGAGACAGGTTCAGCAGAGCCGTCGGAAGACGCGTCAACAGCGGATCAAATCGAAGGCGATAGCGCCGCTGACCACAGCGTTGACGCAGACGTGGACGGAACGGATAACGCGGAAACAACAGGCGATAACGCAGCAACGGAACAGGATACCTCGACCCTGTTGGTTGACCACGATGATCTCGACCTGAGCAATGTCGATCAGGATGCGACGCTGACGCAAACGGCTGAAGAAAGCCCGGAAACATCGCTCACTCTCTTGCTCGATGATATCGATAGCCAGTTGAACAGCGCGGATACCGCGCAGAGTGAGGTAACACCGACGGACAACTCAGCAACGGTCGAAAACAGCGAGTCGAATCAGGTGAAGGTTATCGATCTCAGCGACATTATCCATGATGATGACGCCAAAGATCTCAGTTCACTGATTCAGGTTGCTGACCCTGCTGATAACGACCCGGCGGCAGGACACGTTCAGGACGTGCCAGCTGAAAGCTCGGATAGCGACGGTGGGGAACACTGGGGGGTTCATGAGGCTGCCGAACTTGATAGTCTTATCGCGCAACCAGATACGGATGTTTAATACAAAAGGGCTAGCGCAGGCTAGCCCTTTTCTTTTCCACTGACGAATACATTCAAAAAACCTAAGTATATAAACCAATCTTTCTTATCTATTTTTTTATACCAGATGGTCTGATATTACGT
>NZ_JANEWH010000210.1:0-5186 GCF_028069715.1 Kluyvera sp. Awk 3
ATATATCATGATATATGTCGGCTCCCCAAAATTAGAATGATGGCAAATTTGTTTTAGATCATTTTTGATAATGGCCGGCAAGAGGATTATGTTCGCGTCATGACGAGTACGCCAAATCCTTCCCCATTCGTCACCAGGAGGGATTCGTTTATATGAATTTACAGGAGTTAAAATGAAACAGGTTGCTGTACTGCTGGCCCCGGGTTTTGAAGAAGGGGAAGCGATTGTCACTATCGATATCCTGCGCCGTCTGCATATTGGTGTTGAGCTGGTGTCGTGCGCTGAGTTACGCGCGGTGGTGAGTTATCACGATATCCCGATGGTGGCTGACGCCACGCTGGCAGAACGTCTTGATACCCTGTACGACGCTGTGGTCCTGCCGGGTGGCCCGCAGGGGAGCGTGAATCTGGCGGCGAATAAAGACGTAGTTAATTTTGTGGCCGCCCACGATGCCGCGGGCAAACTGATCTGCCCAATCTGCTCAGCCGCTGCGCGTGTGCTGGCCGGCAATGATCTGCTGAAAGGCCGTCGCTATGTCTGCTCCGGGGATCTGTGGCAGGACGTGAAAAACGGGGAATACGTTGATGCGCCGGTGGTTGAAGACGGCAATCTGATTAGCGGTAAAGGGTTTGGTCATGTCTTTGACTTTGCCTTTACCGTCGCGGCACGTCTGCTGGGCGATGAAGCGCCGGTGCGCGACCATGCCGATCACATCTATTACCGCTGGTAATTAATCGGCTACCTCAGAGGAAGGTATATCTTCGCTGAGGATATAGATAAATAAGCTATTCTCTCTGCGCGAATTGTCTGATAATTCGCGTTTTTTATATGTACTTATCTGCTGAATCTATGCATCACCTTACTGTAATTCAGGGGTGTGATGGCGCTCTCTTCTGAATGGTTAATTCCTGGCTATTAATGTTTCAACATAGTTAACGCTGTTAATTGTGCAGCTAATACTTTGTTTTATGTCCGATTTAAATGGTTTGTCTGATTTTCCCTACATAAAAGAACATTAAGGCTGGAGTTAACCATGCACAAATTTACGAAAGCGCTGGCGGCCATCGGGCTGGCGGCGGTTATGTCACAATCGGCTATGGCCGAGAATTTAAAGCTTGGTTTTTTAGTAAAACAACCGGAAGAACCCTGGTTCCAGACGGAATGGAAATTTGCCGATAAAGCCGGCAAAGACCTTGGTTTTGATGTGATTAAAATTGCCGTTCCGGACGGTGAGAAAACCCTCAATGCTATTGATAGCCTGGCAGCCAGTGGTGCCAAAGGTTTTGTTATTTGTACGCCAGATCCAAAATTAGGGCCCGCTATCGTGGCGAAAGCGCGCGGCTACGACATGAAGGTCATCACCGTCGATGATCAGTTCGTCAATGCCAAAGGCAAACCGATGGAAGATGTGCCGCTGGTGATGATGGCGGCGAGCGAAATTGGCGCGCGCCAGGGGCAGGAGCTGTATAAGGAGATGCAAAAACGCGGCTGGGACGTGAAAACCACCGGCGTGATGGCCATTACCGCCAACGAACTGGATACCGCGCGCCGCCGTACGTCGGGTTCTATGGACGCGCTGAAGGCTGCCGGTTTCCCGGAAAAGCAGATTTATCAGGTGCCCACCAAATCGAATGATATCCCCGGCGCGTTCGATGCCGGTAACTCGCTGTTAGTACAGCATCCGGAAGTGAAGCAGTGGCTGGTTGTTGGCATGAACGACAACACTGTGCTCGGCGGCGTACGCGCAACGGAAGGTCAGGGGTTCAAAGCGGCTAACGTCATCGGTATCGGCATTAACGGCGTGGATGCGGTGAACGAACTGTCAAAAGCGCAGGCTACCGGCTTCTTTGGCTCGCTGCTGCCGAGCCCGGACATTCACGGCTACAAAACCAGCGAGCTGCTCTACAACTGGGTGGAGAAAGGCGCTGAGCCACCGAAATTTACTGCGGTGACGGATGTCGTGCTGATTACCCGCGACAACTTCAAAGAAGAGCTGGCGAAAAAAGGCCTCTGAGTCCTGTTGGTTCTCCTCCCGCCAGGCGGGAGGGGAAGGATCGTGTCATTGTGGAGGTTGCGATGCAACAGTCTACCCCTTATCTCTCTTTCCGCGGTATCAGCAAAACTTTCCCCGGCGTAAAGGCGCTGTCTGATATTAGCTTTGATTGCTATAGCGGCCAGGTACATGCGCTGATGGGCGAGAACGGTGCGGGCAAGTCGACGCTGTTGAAAATTCTTAGCGGTAACTATGCCCCGACGTCCGGCACGCTGGCGCTGCGCGGAGAAGAGATTTCTTTTGCTGATACCACTGCGGCGCTGAACGCGGGTATCGCGATTATTTACCAGGAACTGCATCTCGTCCCGGAAATGACCGTGGCGGAAAATATCTATCTTGGCCAATTGCCGAGTCGCAGCGGTATTGTTAACCGCAAACTGCTGAACTATGAAGCGCGTATCCAGCTTGAACATCTGGGGTTGGACATCGATCCCGATACGCCGCTGAAGTATCTGTCGATTGGCCAATGGCAGATGGTCGAAATTGCCAAGGCGCTGGCGCGTAACGCCAAGGTCATCGCTTTTGATGAACCAACCAGTTCACTTTCCGCGCGCGAGATAGACAACCTGTTCCGGGTCATCCGTGAGCTGCGCAAAGAGGGGCGAGTGATCATCTATGTGTCTCACCGCATGGAAGAGATCTTCGCGTTGAGCGATGCCATCACCGTGTTTAAAGACGGCCGCTATGTCTGTACCTTTGCCGATATGATGGAGGTGAGCCACGATCGTCTGGTGCAGGCGATGGTGGGGCGTGACATTGGCGATATCTATGGCTGGCAGCCGCGTCAGTACGGTGAAGAGCGTCTGCGTCTATCGCAGGTGAAAGCGCCGGGCGTGCGCACGCCGATTTCGCTGACCGTTCGCAGCGGTGAAATCGTGGGGCTGTTCGGCCTGGTGGGTGCCGGCCGTAGCGAGCTAATGAAGGGGATCTTCGGCGGGACGAAAATAACCGGCGGTGAGATTTTCATCGACGGTGAGCGAGTCACTATCGACAAACCGGCGCAGGCGATTCGCGCGGGGATGATGCTGTGCCCCGAAGATCGTAAAGCTGAGGGGATCATCCCGGTCCATTCCGTGCGTGACAATATCAATATTAGCGCCCGCCGCAAGCATATCCATGCGGGGTGTCTCATCAACAACGATTGGGAGGCCACTAACGCCGACCATCACATTCAGGCTCTTAACATCAAAACGCCGGGCGCTCAGCAATTGATCATGAACCTTTCCGGGGGAAATCAACAAAAGGCGATTCTCGGACGTTGGTTGTCAGAGGACATGAAGGTGATTCTGCTTGATGAGCCCACCCGGGGTATCGACGTAGGGGCAAAGCATGAAATCTACAACGTGATTTATGCGCTGGCGTCGTCCGGCGTCGCGGTGCTGTTTGCCTCCAGCGACCTACCGGAAGTGCTGGGCGTTGCCGACCGTATTGTGGTGATGCGTGAAGGGGAGATCTCCGGCGAGTTGCTGCACGAGAGCGCCAATGAACAACAGGCGTTAAGCCTGGCGATGCCAAAAGTCAGTCAGGCCGTTGCCTGAGTTAGGAGGTTATGATGTCAACTGTTACTACGCCTGGCGCCCGCCGCTCGTCGCTGAGCTTTAGCCGTATCTGGGATCAGTACGGAATGCTGGTGGTCTTCGCCGCGCTGTTTATCTGCTGTGCGATCTTTGTTCCGAACTTTGCCACCTTTATCAATATGAAGGGGCTTGGGCTGGCCATTTCGATGTCGGGAATGGTGGCTTGCGGGATGCTGTTCTGCCTGGCGTCCGGTGATTTTGATCTGTCGGTTGCCTCGGTGATTGCCTGTGCGGGCGTCACTACCGCGGTGGTGATAAACGTCACTGAAAATCTATGGATTGGCGTATTTGCCGGACTATTGCTCGGGGCGGTAAGCGGGCTGGTTAACGGCTTTGTGATTGCCCGTCTTAAGATAAACGCGCTGATCACCACGCTTGCCACTATGCAGATCGTGCGCGGGCTGGCCTATATCATCTCTGATGGTAAGGCGGTAGGGATTGAGGACGAGCGTTTCTTCACTCTGGGCTACGCCAACTGGCTGGGCCTGCCGGCACCTATCTGGCTGACGGTGGGTTGCCTGATTATTTTCGGCCTGCTGCTCAACAAAACCACCTTTGGCCGTAACACGCTGGCGATTGGCGGCAACGAAGAGGCCGCTCGGCTGGCGGGGGTTCCGGTGGTACGCACCAAGATTATTATCTTTGTGCTCTCCGGCCTGGTGTCCGCTGCTGCGGGGATCATTCTTGCCTCGCGTATGACCAGCGGACAGCCAATGACGTCGATTGGTTATGAGCTGATCGTTATCTCCGCCTGTGTGTTGGGCGGCGTCTCGCTGAAAGGCGGGATTGGTAAGATCTCGTACGTGGTCGCCGGGATTCTGATTTTAGGCACCGTGGAGAACGCGATGAACCTGCTCAATATCTCTCCGTTCTCGCAGTATGTGGTGCGCGGGTTGATTCTGCTGGCGGCGGTAATCTTCGACCGTTACAAACAGAAAGCTAAACGCAGCGTGTAGCGCTGTCTGCTCGCCGAAGTCATTCAACATTACCCGGGGGAATGGACGTTCTCCCGGTTTTTGGCTTTTCTCAACGGCATTGTTACAACGTCACAAGCAAAACATCCACACCGCTGTTTCCCACAATGCTTTTTGCCGAGCAGGTCGCGCGGGAAAAGAAACTTTGGTTATGGTTACCGCAAATCACCAGGTCGACCGCGTATTTTTTACTGAATGCTTTGATATGTTCGCCCAGTTCACCGCAGGCGATTTGGCTTTTCCAGATGGGATAGTCGGTGGTATCAGCCAGCGTTTGCAGAAACTGTAGGGTTTCTTCTTGCATCAGCTCTCGCAGGTTTTCCATCATCGGGGCCGCGAGGTGATTGTACATTTCCGGGTCGGTCGACAGGGTGATAAGGCTGATACGCGCGTTGAGGGGCCGCGCGATGGCGACAGCTTTCCGTAGCAGGGCCTGGCTTTCCGGGGTGGGCGCGACGGCCACCAAGAGATGTGAGTAAGACATCAGACCTCCTTGCTCCAATAATACGTACTCTCTTTTTATTCTCTTACTCTTTTTGCCTCAACCCTGCAAGGGGAACACAGAATAAATCTGTCTATAAC
>NZ_JANEWH010000211.1:0-5072 GCF_028069715.1 Kluyvera sp. Awk 3
TGGTAAAAGATAATCTTTTATTTTAAGATGTATGATGACTAACCCTACAAAATAAAGGTAATCATGAAAAGCGCCCTGATTGTTGATGACCACCCGTCAGTACGTATGGCATTAAAGTTCATACTTGAGAGGTTAAATTTCATCACTATTGATGAATGTGATAATGGAGTCAGTGCCATCCAGCTTATTAAGAATAATCACTATCATATTGTTATTCTTGATATCGGGATACCTGGCATGGATGGTATGACAGTTATCAGCTCGGTGCGAAAAGCAGAAAACAATACCCGTATTCTGGTTTTTACTTCACAAACGCAGGATCTCTACGCTTCAAGATGTATGGCTGCCGGCGCCTCAGGGTTTGTCTCCAAGAATGATGATATGGAAAATGTCGCCTCAGCTGTAAAAGCTATCGAGTCTGGGTACTCTTTCTTCCCACATATCTATGCCAGTACCGATAATAATAAATCTCTGGTTAACCGACTGACCAACCGAGAGCTGGACGTTCTGCGTAAATTAGCCCGCGGGATGACCAACAATGAGATTGCCGCTGACATGTGCCTCAGTAATAAAACTATTAGCACCTATAAAACAAGAATAATGGAGAAACTGGGTATTAATACCCTGGTTGAACTTATCAACATCGCAAAGCAAGAAGATTTAGCATAATGTAATCCTGTGTATCAATTTAGTGCGTAGTCCTGGGGCTGGAAGTTCTGCAAGATTAAAAAAACTTACCTTCTGCGTGAATGTCAGAAAATTCGTACCGCCACCCCAGCCAATTCTGATGCTTCCTGAGCGTAAAATTGCGTATCCTGCCCCGCATACGGTACCCGACAACACCAGTCTGCGGAAATTGAGGTGCCTTCCACCCACATTGAAAGGATTTTTATGCGCTACTTAATGTTATTCGCCATCCCCCTCCTGAGTGCATGCAGCTTTAGTTTTATGCAGTATGATAACCTTCCCGTTGTGAACGCAACCTACAGTGACCATGCAACCAAAGCATCTGTTATGGCTGCCGGTGGCAAACCCGACAGTCAAATTAACCTTGGTGGAAATGGCTCCTGCCTGAACTACACCTTGCGCAACGGTAGCGAATCAATGCCGTTCTACGTTGCCTTTGATGGGTCTGGTAAGCGTATACATTACGGTTATATCACCTGCCAGGCGGCACAGCAGAAAGGGATTTTAAAATAAGAAAAAGCCTCTTCCGTTGAAGAGGCTTTTTTATTACCGCCCTGCCAATTTCTTAATATCCCGCGGATTTATTCGCCGCTTTAATTCTTTTATTTCTCGCCTCTTTTTCATATTTATCTTTCCCCTGCATGATACCGCCGGCGGCGTTTATCCAGCTTGATGCCGTGCAGCCAGACAGACTTAAAATTAAGACCATAGAGACAAAATATTTCATACTCATACTTTCCTGTATATTACTGTCTAAAAAGATTCAGGCACCCTGCCACTCTAAACGGCGTGATGATGATTCACGATAAAAACTTATATCAAGTAAATTTCTACTTGCACTGGAAGTTTGTTGACTACTTCTCCGAAAAGTCATAAGAAACAACCGGCATAAATACCTGGGCTAATGGAAAAAATATCTGACCAACAAGCTGAGATTTTCCAATATGTCCTGACTTACTGTCCCCCCCGATTGCCGGATAGAGTCAATCAGAGGAGCAGTGTGCATTTTTTTGTGGGAAAGATAGATAGGGAGTGCCTGATAACCGGGTAGGAAAATTCCCACCCCAGCTCCCGGATAGATTGACAGGCTACTAACGCCAGAAGATCTCACATTTAGAGTGGCTCAGATGAGAAGCGATCGTTCAACCTCTCCTCAAGCTGGAGAGTCAACCGCAGACATTCCTCAATACCCCTGGCGTTTGCCGCCTCTTCCAGTTGTTCACAGAGATCCGTCAGCGCATCATCCTTGATCAGAACAAAACCACCTTTGATACGGTGAGCAAGAGCCGCTATTTTTTTACAGTTATGCCTTTGAATTTCGTCATGTATATCACTGATACACTCCAGTGAGTGATCATACAGCGTTTTAATAAAATCTGGTGTGCTCAAGCATTCAGCTTCGTGAGTCCGAACGTTATTCACCGTGAAGTTCTCTGAGCACTGGTAGCGGTTTAGTGCGGAAGTGAGAGTTTCCAGAGTCGCGGGCTTGAAGATACAGTCATTCATCCCTGCATTGAGACAGGCCTCACGTTGCTCATCCCTGGCGTCAGCAGTGAAGCCCAATATCACCGTATCGGTGTCGTATTGCCTGATACGTTTTGCCAAATCCGTCCCACTGATACCGGGCATATTCCAGTCGGTAAACACCACATGCGGTTTAGCCATTTCCCACACATCAAATGCTTTCAGAGGGTCATCGCAAACAATAACCTGATAGCCCAACCAGCTCAGTTGCTTTTCCAGCACCAGCAGGTTGGGATAATAATCATCAACGATAAGCACTCTGATACCCCAGGAAACATGGGAAATGCCTTGCTTAGGCAGCTCTATGTTTGTATTTTCTGCCAGGTCATAATTCACGCTTAACAACACTTTGACCGTTGTTCCGTTACCTGGCTTGCTGCTCAGTGAAATATGCCCCCCCATCGCTTCGCACAGACTTCGGGTGATGGCCAGCCCTAATCCGGTACCCATCTGGCGATGCGCGGCATCTTCGGACAGCTGAGAGAAAGGTTTGAACAACTGGGAAAGGCCAGATTCAGGGATACCGCATCCGGTATCTTTAATCTCAATCAGCATCTGCGCTTCCCTGTCCCCTGGTGATTTAATCAGGGATACGGAAATACTGACGTGGCCTTCTTCGGTAAATTTAATCGCGTTGCTTAAAATATTACTCACTATCTGACGTAGACGTAGTCCATCCGTCCTGATAGCGCTCGTAGCGGCGAGTTCGTTAAAGCTAAGATTAAGAATAAGCCCCTTACTGGCAGCATTACCGTTAAACAGGAGAACGCACTGCTCAATGAGTTCTTTTAGATTCACGGTTGAGTAATGCAGCACAAGGCTATGCGATTCAATTTTACTGATATCCAAAATATTGCCGATAAGCTCCTGCAATACAAGCGACGACCGCTGCGCCACTTCAAATGCGGTACTGTCAATAATGCCCTGTTTTAACTTATCATTACCCAGCTCAAGCATGCCGATGATGGCATTCAGCGGCGTTCTAATCTCATGACTCATACTCGCGAGAAACGTGGTCTTAGCCACATTGGCCTGTTCCGCTGCAATCTGGGCCTGACGCAAACGTTCCTCCATTTGTTTACGGTCGGTAATATCGATCCAGCCGCCTACAATGCCCTGCACTATCCCGGTTTCATCGCTGTAGGGTGTCATCCAGTGATAAATGTCTTTAACCGCTCGTTCGTCAATAAAATTCAGTGTCCGATCTTTTATTATCGGGGTATTGTCACTTAAAATTTTAGCGAAATCTTTACGGTAGTCTGCCTCTGGTTCTGCTACAATGTACCTAAGAATATTATCCACATAAACTTCACCATTAATTCCTTTTCTGACATCCAGCGCAGTTTGATAAGCCTCATTGTTTGCTACAAGTTCGAAATGTTTATCCCGGATGTATAACGGATGTGGCGTGCCATTTATGAGTGCTTTATTTAACATTAATTGGTCGGCAAGATCCCGGCGTATCCTCTCATTGATTTTGATGTGTTTTCTTAGCGTATGCACCCATAGCGACAGCAGCGCAGATAAGACAATAATCACCATGATGGTGGATATGAGCGCATTACGGTTTTTTTCAATAAAAGATGGATGGCGTGGAGGTTCAGACCAACGACTCGCAATACGCGCTCGGTCCGCATCAGAGACATAATCCAGCGTTTTATTCAAAATGCTGTATAACCGCTCATTATCTGCTGGGACCGCGAATGAAAGTTTGAATATTTCATTCTGCACTGGCTTATCAATGTTTATGGTTCCCGGGTGAAGCAAAGATTGAAAACGCGCCGAAGTGAACGTATCAACAACTGCGTCCACTTTTTTGTCTGCCAGTAATTTATAGGCTTCAGTATGGTTTCTGGCAGCGACAAGCGTAACATTTCCAGGCAACCCGGGCCGAACATCCCTCACATTCAATGAAGTGGCAATTTTTTTAACTGCATTCTTTTTTTCCACGTTGCCGCCCAACACCATCACCAGAGGCGAATGCGCATAGCTACGGGTATAACTAAAACTTGGGGCTGAGGAGTATAAAGGGCTTGCATAACCCAATATTTGCGGCATTACGTTTTGCGTAGACGCTGGCGGGAAATGATTATCGGATTGGGCTTTGAAGTTAAAATGTATACCCAGCATGCTTCCTAAATACGACAGTAGGTCCGGCGTCAACCCGGTAAAACGCCCATTTTCATAGATAACAAATGGTGGCACTGATTCAGGAAGGAAGACAGCGACCTCTTTATTTTTTAATAGCCACTCTTTTTCTTCATCATTCAGGAACTCAGGCTCTCCTGGTGTAATAAAGTCCCCAGACTTATCCCACGATCTGATAAGCTTATAAATATTTGACTCTGGGATGCTGTTTAAACCGGAAACAATAACTTTCTTTGTGTTAGCATCGTTTTTACGTACGGTGAAAAAAACCTTCCCTGCCGGGATAGTACCCAGCTGCCCCGTAACCTGGAGATGAGTATACACAGGATTATCGGAGTAATACCCGCCAGTAATCGCGTCACCTATATACACGTCATTATGGTTTAGCGCAACAGAAACAAGCGCCTCGAGCACCGTGTTATAGCGAGTGATTTTTCCCTGAGGGTATATTTTTTTGAGAGAAACATCCGAGACAAAATCTTTGACAATAGCAATATTATTGCCTCTTGCAGTCAGTGATTCATCCGTGCTTCGAGTGATACTGATTAACTGATTTTGATTAATAAATGGGATAAAATCAAACAGATTGCTCTTTTCCGGGATGACATCTCCATAGGATGGAATAAGATCAATTTCATTATTGAGCAACGCAACGTGAAGATCATGCTCGTTATTATAACGCAGAACAGTAAATGTCTTACCCTCAATTGCAC